>CAYGQI010000047.1:0-8901 GCA_964351925.1 uncultured Anaerolineales bacterium
ACGCCAGGTTTCCAAAGGCCCTCTTGATGGCTACGGTCTCCGCCACGTCACCGAGGGGCGTTGACGTCGCGTGGGCGTTGATGTAATCTATCTCCTTAGTGGACACGCCAGCGTCGTCCATTGCGCCGAGCATGGCTCGCGCTGCCGCCTTGCCTTCCGGATCCGGCGCGATGAGGTGATAGGTATCCGCTGTGCCCGCGTAGCCCAGCACCTCTGCGTAGATCCGAGCATTTCGCCGCAAGGCATGCCGCAGCTCCTCTAGCACGAGGATGCCAGCCCCCTCTGCCGGGACAAAGCCATCACGATCTGCGTCGAACGGCCGAGAAGCCCTCTCGGGCTCATCGTTTCGGCGCGAGTATCCTCGCGCCACAGAGAAGGCAGCGACGCTCATTTCACAGATGCCAGACTCGGTTCCGCCGGCGACCATGATCTCCGCTGCCCCCCTGCGGATGACTTCCGTCGCCTCGCCCACAGCCTGAGTGCCCGCGGCACAGGCAGTCACCACTGTACTGCTGTAGCCATCCAGTCCGTAGGTACAGCTTACGTGATGAGCGGCCATGTTCAGACTCACAGTCACGGGGAAGAAAGGTGAGATACGCATCCCCCCTTTGCTCAGCATAATGCGGCAGGCCTCGTCGCATACCTCCACCGCACCTCCCCCGCTGGTCCCCATCAGGACACCAGCCGCCTCGCGGTCGAAGTTGCCAGCAGACAGCCCTGCATCTTCCAGTGCCATCCCAGCAGCAGCGACTCCCAGTTGGCAATAGCGGCGCATCCTCCGCCCCTCTTTGGGATTCATGTGCCGACTGGGGTCGAAATCCCGTGCAATCCCTGCTATCCTCGTTGGGTATTGCTCGACGTCGATCTCGGTTATGCGACTCACTCCCGAACGCCCCTCGAGCAACGCCCGCCATGTCTCTTCTGTGCCGATCCCCACCGGGGTGATCGCCCCCAGTCCCGTGACCACGACCCTGCGCCTGAGATTCCGAGGTCGGTGCCCTGAGAAGGCGGTGCCGCAGTTGACACAGAAGCTGGCACCCTTGGGACTGTCTACACCGCATTGCAGGCATCGCTTCTCTCTTGCGTCCATCTGGGCCACCTCTCTTCTCCCTACTGCTGAGCCATTTCCTCTTGCAGCGCCCTGATCTGTTCACGCAGTCGAGAGACCACCCTCTCGCCTGCCTTGTCTCCTGGTGCACGCTGGAGACGACGCTTGGCGAAGGCGAGTTCGGTCGCCCGCTGGTGGAGCCTTCTTACCCGCCAAGCACCGCTCGGTCCGAATGAGGCAAGAGCCTTCCACTGAGCGGATACTCTGGCCCCATACGAGGAGGCGGTGTCGTACACGTCCTGCGACAGCGTTCCCGCAGTCACCTCTTCGGCCAGTTCCTCAGTTATGCAGCGCCTCTCGCGATCCCAGGACAAGAAGACTATGATCACCAATATTGCCACGCCACCCCAGTCGTTGAGCAGACTGATCACGACAGGCCAACATAGTTCGCTGGCGAGAGTCGTAGACAGATTGTGGACGGCATGGACCCAGATCGCCGCGCCCAAGGCAACCACAGGCGCCAGCCACCGCTTCCACGCACTGTCGGCCATAGACGCATATCCGAATCCCATGCCGACTATACCGCTGAAGAGACCATGATTCAGTCCGAAGACCAACGTGCGCACGAATACGAGGGCAAGCCACGTAACTGCGCCCCCGTCCACCAGCGCACCGAGCAAGTATAGGCAGTTCTCGGTCATCGCGAAGCCGAAGCCGACCAACGCACCGTAGACTATGCCATCCAATACACCGTCGAATTCCCACCTGAAGATGAGGAACACCGCGAGAATGGCGAGGGCCTTGACAGACTCCTCGACCACGGGCGCCACCACGCTGCCCGCTGCGACGTCGGCGCCACTTTGTCCAAGGAATGCGGCAAAGGGGACGCCTATGACAAACTCAGCTATCAGAGACAGTAAGATAGCAGGGATCGCACCCCAGATGAAGGTAGCTGCAAGCAAGCCCCACGGCTCTTTCTCATACCTGTCCAGCCACCACACGATCAGGCTGTAGACAACCGCGGGAGCCACTGCCGCCAGAACGGTGAGCAGGATCAGGGCGAGATAGAACAGAATCTCCATCCCCTAGCCCCTGTGCAGGTTCCTGAGAGCTCTCGCAGAGATGCTACAAAAATGAACCCAGAAAGGACTCCGAGTCCCCACAATCCGTCCCTCGCGGAGTCGCTCCAGGAACTCATCTCTTCCGTCGAAACGATCCATCTCCAGATAGACCCGCCCTAGTTCGAATCGGCTGTGGGCATCGCTGCCCGCTGTGCAGGCCAAACCATGCTGCAGGGCGAATTCCCGAGCCCGACGATTGTCTTCGGGCAAGGTAACCCGCGCGTTGAACACCTCCAGAAAGTCCAGCCTGTCAGCGAGCCTCTCTAGAACCTCGGTGTCCAGGCTCTCACGGCGCAGTCTGTCAAATGGATGGGGCACGCCCGCCAGCGCGCCCTGCTCCTGGATCAGCCCCACCGTCTCACGCGCCGAGAGGTCCTTCGGGACCTCGTCCTCCAGGAAGAGTCCGACTATCTCCCCGTCGGAAGTCGAGATCTCCTCTCCGATGACTACCGGAAAGGGAGCTAGCTGCTGCACAGCCTGGGCGCCAGCGAGTGTGTTGTGGTCGGTAATCGCCAGAGCACCGAGTCCTCTCCGCAGGGACGCTTCGACTACCTCCTGCGGCGACATGATCCCATCCACCGAGTAGGATGTATGTACGTGAAGGTCTACTTTGATCATGGCGACAGAACGCGCGCCCCCACGAGTGGGATCATCAATCGCCCTAGAGGCCAGTCCTCCCCCTTCACCGCGGGCCATGCGCGGCCGCGCTGAACAAGGCCGGCGGCGAACTCGCCACCGCTTCGGTCATGATGCTCTTTGCAACCCGAGGTCACATCTGAAGCGGAGAGCACAGACAACTTTACCGATAACGCTCTGCGGCACTCTAGCGAAGCACCGCTCCGGGGCGGGCCTGGCCACGGAGGGCTGGCTTTAGCAGCCCCCAGTCGCCGCGAGACCGCTCGTTGGTAAACACTGTGGGTCCAGCGCGCTCCGCACAGCCTCCTCGAGATCCTCGAGCTCGAAGGGCATGCCCATCCATCGTGTCACTCCCACATCCCCGGCTCGTTCTCTTCTGTCTCGCAGGTCCATGTGCGCCGACACCATGACCACCGGTACGTCGCAGAGGCCGTCGCTGGCCCTGAGGCGGCGAGTGGCCTCAATCCCATCCATCACCGGCAGTTCTTCATCCCTGAAAATGATGTCGGGCTTCGCTCTGAGGGCAAATTGCACTCCTTCTTGCCCGTCGGATGCCAAAAGCACCGCGGTTTCCAGACCAGCCGTGACCCTCATCAGTTCGGAGAAGACGCCCCCAATGTCCTCGTTGTCCTCTACGTGCAGCACCTTCGCCGCCCGGGCTGCCAACGTCACCCTTCGTCCTTCCCCGCGACGGCCTACACTGAGACGGAGGTCGAAACTCGCTGCGCATTATCGCATACAGGATCGACAGTGTCAACTGGCGATGTTGTCCGCAAAGCCATCTTGTGATATAATAGCACAAGGATCTCTCGCTCATGGAGGCCCACCATGGTATCGAAAGCACAGGCGCTTGGCGTCCGCTCGAAGATGCTCGGAGTGCTGCTCCGGGCTGCTCGCCTACGGGGTGGTAAGACCGCGAAGCAGTGCGCCGACTGGCTGGGCTGCTCACCGCACATCATCTCTCAGTACGAGTACGGCCGTCGGCCTATCTCTTTGCCGGAGCTCGAGCTACTCGCGCAGTTATTTCGCGTGCCAGTGCGTCATTTGTGGGACGACGAAGTGGCCGTGATGGATGTACCGAGCGCCAAGGCCCCGGGACAGAAGATCCTCAGACTTCGTCACAAGGAGATAGGCGTGCTGCTTCGACAGGCACGGTTTAGGGCCGGCAAGACTCAGAAACAGTGTGCTGAGATCCTCGGCACCTCCACAGATGTTGTCTCCAAGTACGAACATGGATCCAAGGCGATGCTTTTCACTCATCTGGAGCTTCTGGCCGACTTCTTGGGAACCCCGGTATCCAGCTTCTGCGATCGCGAACTGGCGGCCGAATGCGGGCCCGAGTTGCTACCTGCTGACGAGGTCTGGGCCAGTCTCCCACCGGAGATCAAGCGATTCATCTGCGACGCGGACAGCCTGCCGTACCTGGAGATGGCGCTCAGGCTATCTGAGCTACCCACGGACTCCCTAAGGCGCCTTGCCGAGGCCATGTTGTCCGCGGAAGACTGGGCTGCAAGAGCGACAGAATGAGCCCCCCTGCCTCCCCCACCGTCGCTCAACAGGCTACGCCATTCCTCGAGACTCTGGCGAGGCTCACCAGCCATCGCGATTCAGGGCAGTTCCTCTCCGCCGCACTGGGCGAGGCGATCAAGGCCACGAATGCCCACGCTGGATCACTGCTGCTCGTAGGCGACGCCACGCGACGCGTCAGAGAAGGCGACATGTCAACTGAGATCGAGAAGCAGATCTCACTCTGGGAGGACGCGCTCGAGCAGCGTCTTCGTTCCAGTTCCTGGCGCATAGAGGCAGACGAAAGTCTCTCCGTATCGACTCACGTGGTCAAGGGCACAGAGCAGGTCCTCGTGAATACGCCTCTCCTGCGGGGGGACACCGTAACAGGTTCCCTGACCATCGCCCTGGGCCCGGGCGACAAGCTCTCCCTGTTGCAGCGACAGGCGTTGACCTCCTTTGCTAGGACGATTGGGAATCTGGCGGACATGATCGAGCAGCTGACTCTGACACAGCACAGCCTGGAACAACTTACTTTCCTACGCGAGACCAGCCAGGCTTTGACCTCCACACTGGATCTACGCCAGGTGCTGGACAATACCATGGAACTGGCCACTAAGATCCTCGGCGCCCAGGCCTCCACCCTGATGCTCATCGATGAGGAGACCAACGAACTCGTTTTCGACATCCCCTATGGCGAAAAGCGGGAATTGCTGCGCAGCTATCGCATGTCCATGGAAGAGGGCATAGCAGGCTGGGTCGCCACCCATGGTAGACCCGCCATGGTCAACGAAGCTTCCGGTGATGAGCGTTTCAGCAGCGGGGCCGACGTCCGCACCGGCTTTCTAACACAGTCCGTGATCTGCGTTCCTCTGCAAATCAAGAATCGTACCATCGGGGTGCTCGAAGCCCTCAACAAAGTATCCAGCCAGGGTTTCAATGACCACGACCTCCGCTTGCTCAGCACTCTGGCCGCACAGGCCGCCAGTGCCATTGAGAACGCGCGCCTGTACCGCAGCCTCCGTGAGGAGAGAGACAAGATCCTCCGCGTGCAAGAAGAAGCCCGCCGCGCGCTGGCTCGCGATCTTCACGACAGTACGCTACAAAGCCTTTCCTCCATCAGCATGGGCATTGACTATGTCAAGCAGCTGCTCAAGCATCAACCGGCTACCGCCGCCGACGAACTTGGCCGGGTGCAGGAGTTGGTCAGTCAAGCCTTGAGGGAGGCACGTGTTCTCCTGTTTGAGCTGCGCCCCATCGCACTGGAGACACAGGGTCTGGTGAGCGCTTTGGAGACATACGTCGAACAGCTGCGCGGCGAGGGACCACCGCTTTTCCATTTTGGCAACGGAGGCTTTGATGAGAGGTTGCCTCCCGACGTGGAAGCGACGGCCTTCATCGTGATGCAGGAGGCGGTCAACAACGCCAGGAAACACGCCAACGCAGACAACATATGGCTGACTCTCACTCCCGAGGAAGGATCCTTGCTGGTTGCCGTGGAGGATGACGGTTGCGGATTCGACAAGAGCGTTGTGGAGAAGAACACCAACCGCGGCGGCCATCTCGGCTTGGTCAGCATGCAGGAGAGGGCGGAACTGATAGAGGCACAGCTCGCCATCGAATCCTCGCCGGGTCAGGGAACGAGGATCGCACTGCGATTGCCGCGCGGAACCCCTGAGGTAGAGCCGTAGGTATCACCTAGCAGAAGGCAGTTCCGTCGCTGCCTGGAGAGCGACCTGTCAAGGTTCTTAGGCCCCGCTGAGCGGTGGAGGAAGCGGGAATGGGAGATAGGCATGACACAAGACCAGAGATCAGTTGAAGCCAACTCGCTCAAAGAAGAGGGCATCAAGCTCTTCCGCTACGGCGAATATGAGGAGGCCGTCCAGTTGTTTCAGAAGGCCCATGCGCTGTACGAGGAACTGGGCGACGCGAAAGGTCAGGCGGAGATGCTCAACAACGTGGGGGCTGTCCGCACTCAGCAAGAACGCTGGGACGACGCTGCCCAGGCATTCGCCCAGGCCAAGCCGATGTTTGAATCACTGGAAGACAAGGACGGAGAAGCTCAGACCCTGGGGAACATGGGAACCATGTATCGATACCAGGGCGACAAAGAAGCCGCCGTGGAGCATCTCAAGCGAGCCGTTGACCTCTTTGCCGAAGCCGCCGACCGGGAGAAGGAGGCGGCGACGCTGCGCCTGATAAGCCGGATCCGTCTGGGACAGGCAAAATGGCTCGAGGCCTTGCACTTCTACGATCTCAGCCTGGCCTGCGTGGAGCCGCCAGGGATCAAGCAACGTGCCCTACGTCGCCTGATTCAGATACCCTTCGGCATGCTCTCTCGCCCGCAGTGAGCACCTCTCCCCAGCTTGAGCCCCTGTTTGAGTAGCTCAGCGCGGCCAGTTTGGCCCCAGTCTAGTCCTTGTCTTCTTCTATGTGGGCCTTGCCGATGATCTGTTCAGCCAGATTCCTGGGGACCTCGTCGTAGTGAGATAACTCCATGCTGAAGAAGCCGCGTCCCTGGGTGATCGACCGCAGGTCGGTGGCGTAGCCTTGCATCTCTGCCAGAGGTCCCTGCGCGGTGATGATGGCCTTCTCGCCCTTCTGCTCAGTACCCATCACTCGCGCCCGTCTGGTGTTGAGGTCCCCGAGAACGTCACCCATGCTCCCCTCGGGCAGGGTGATGGTGAAGGTCATGATGGGTTCCAGGAGCACGGGCCCGGCATCCCTGAACGCCTCCTTGAAGGCCTGTCTACCAGCTATCTGGAATGCGATGTCCTTGGAATCCACGGGGTGCTCTTTGCCATCGTAGACGACACCTTTGACGTCCGCGACAGGATAGCCGGCGACCACGCCCTTTGGCAGCACCTGCCTGATGCCCTTCTCGATGGACGCTATGAAGCTCTTGGAGATGTGGCCTTCTCTTACCTCGCTCTCGTACTCGAAGCCGGACCCTCGCGGCAGTGGTTCCACTCTCAGCCAAACCTCGGCGAACTGCCCGGCCCCGCCCGTCTGCTTCTTGTGGCGGTACTGGGACGTAGCTACATTGGTGATCGTCTCCCTGTAGGGCACCTTAGGCACCGAGGTCGTTATCTCCACCCCGAACTTGGATTGCAGCCGCCGCGCGGCGATATCTATGTGGGATTCACCCATGCCAGAAAGGACTGTCTCGTTTGTGCTGGCCTCCCGTTCCACGCGGAGAGTGGGGTCCTCCTCGGTCAGTCTGGACAGGGCTGATCCGAGTTTGTCCATGTCGGCCTTGGTCTTCGGCGCGATGGCTGCCGAGTAGACGGGATGAGGATAACTAATGGCCGGCAGGATCAGGGGGTGGTCCTTGTCGCACAGGGTATGCCCCGTTTCAGTGCGCTGGAGCTTTGCCACCGCTCCGATGTCACCAGCAGGTACTCTCTCCACCGGCTGCTGCTCCTTGCCCCTGAGCACGTACAGTTGACCCACGCGTTCCTCTTCTCCCCGGCTGGCGTTGAAGACACGCGCATCAGACTCCATAACCCCGGAGATCACGCGGAAATAGGTCAACTTGCCCACATAAGGGTCTGCCAAGGTCTTGAACACCAGAGCGGCCAGTGGACTCTGGGGGAGTGGCTCGATAACCTCCTCTTCGCCGGTCGCCGGGTTGGTCGCTCGATGTTCCTTGACATTTGCAGGAGACGGTGAGTATCGGACAATCGCATCCAGCAGCGCCCCGGCCCCGATGTTTCTCGTGGCCGAACCACACAGCACAGGCACCACGGACCCGCTTCGTATCCCAGCGGTCAGGCCTCTGGCCACCTCGTCCTCAGTCAGCTTCTCTTCCTCGAAGTATTTCTCCAGCAACTCGTCGTCTTGCTCTGCCGCGGCCTCCACCAATTGCAGACGATAGGACTCAACATCGTCCCGCATGCCCTCAGGGATATCGCCCTCTTCCCCCTTCTCACCGCGGTAGGCCCTCATGCGCACGAGGTCCACCACTCCCTCAAAAGACTCCTGAGCTCCAATGGGGAGTTGCAGGGGCACCATGTTGCCAGGCAAGCTCTCCTGCGCTTGGCCCAGGGCCCGACGAAAGTCAGCGTTCTCCCTGTCCATCTTGTTGACAAACAACATGCGGGGCAGGTCCAGTTCGTCCGCATGCTCCCACATCATCTCCGTGCCGACCTCGACACCCGCCACGGCGTCGAGGATGACCACTGCCGAGTCAGCCGCTCTCAATGCGCCCTTCACCTCGCCCACGAAATCCGCATAGCCCGGGGTGTCAAGCACGTTGATCTTGTGTCCGCTCCACTCACACGGCAGTATCGAAGTGTTGACGGAGATCTTGCGCCGGATCTCTTCAGGATCGTAGTCCGAAGCGGTTGTGCCCTCGTCGACCTTGCCCAGACGACTCACACCGCCGCTATCGTAGAGCATGGCCTCAGCTAAGGATGTCTTGCCGGCACCACCATGTGACAACAGAACGACGTTCCTCAGTTGTTCGACCTTGTACTCCTTCACTATGGCCATCCTCCCTACCAGTGCGCTGACGTGTCTCAGACAAGTGTAACGCAGGTGGCTGGAGTTGTCAATCGCGTTGATGTGGTAGAATAGCTCGGTGGTCTA
>CAYGQI010000047.1:9001-10959 GCA_964351925.1 uncultured Anaerolineales bacterium
CCTGGATGATCGGGGAGATGCACCGTGTCACGAGTGGAAATAGCACACTGAGCACAAGGGTCCAGGTGGTTATGCACCGGACGCGGTCTGCCCGCGTGTGTCGAGTCGCATCCTCTCGGACTGCCCGAGACGGGCGGGCTGCATCCGGTGGACCGCAGATTTCGCGAACAAGAACCTGGCAGGGCACCTCAGATCTGGTTGTTGGGGGCCTCGCTGGCGACTGAAGTGCGGCCCACCGCCGGGCCAGTAGTTATACTTTAGCTAAACTCAAGCATGTATAATGAAGAGATGGGCCAGATCCGGCCTCCCACACCATGCCACCACGGGGAGGCCGAAGCGGAGACCTTCCTGGGACGCGCTTCCCAGAATCATCACGGGCCCGGTTCCCCGGACACCCAAAGGAGGCACGTCGACAACTCCACGTTGTACGGGGTGCATCGTCCTCACCACGCTCAGGACCGCAACGCCCTAAACCTGTTGCAGCCGGCGGGCTCGTGTACAAGCCTCGCTGGACGGCTGGCCGTCAGGAGTCATGAGCCGGAGCTGGGTCAGGCAGGAGCGCCTCACCTCGACCCAGCCCGGCGGGCGTGTAGCCGACCTCGCACAAAGCAAGCCACACGCGTCCATCCCTCGTCGTCCGCTGTTCTCCCCGAGGGGTCCTTCTCCCTAATGCCCGTTTGTGATACAATTTCGCGGCTCAGCTTGACCTGACTCTGGAGGCACGATAGCATGTCGCACGCGCTGCGGCTATTCCTCACCTCTATTGCTTTGGCCCTGGCCTTGGAGATGGGCTGTCTATGCGGCTTCTTCTTCTTCTCCGGCGCAGAGGTCCTGACGACAGCGATAGCCGGGGGAGCGCGGCCACGCCCCGCCGACCCACTGCCGACAGCAACCCCTACCACGGTGCCCACCCCTACCGCGACGGCCCCTATCCCCACGGACACACCGCAGCCCGATACACCTACGCCCCTCCCGCCGACACCCACTGCTACTCCGCAGCCTCCCACTCCCACCAACACCAGGGTGCTCCCGCTAGTCACCCCCACTCCGGTCCCGCCCACACCCACCTCCACGCCCCTGCCCACAAACACGCCACTCCCCAGCCCCACGCCGGCGTGCAGGCCCCTTGGTGACCAGGACGGGGTGGCCAATCTGATCATCGTCATCTGGGACGCCACACAGCGGGCCCATCTGCGGGAGATGCTCGGCGACTCCCGGCTGCCTAACCTCCAGGCTCAGCTACAGCGTAGCGGGGGCCTGATTCTGCCGGTCATCCAATCGGCCACCTGCCGCCCAGGCAGCGGCGACGGCTACCGGACGGAGACCGGCCCCGCCAATTCCGCCATCGCCACCGGGCTGGGCTATCCCGGCATGGCCAACTGGCAGAACATCGAGCCGTACCCCATCCCCGACAACCTCACCCTCTGGGAGTGGTTTGACGGACTATCTTACGCCACCGGTATCGTTTCCTCAAAAGACGAGGACTTCTGGCCTCACTCCCCCTTGCGTAACGCCAGGCCAGAGATCCACTACTGGAAGGTCGGGGAGCAGGCCCAGGCCTGGGTGACGGACGGGGCCCTGGAGTTCCTGGACGGCTATGCGCAGTGCCACTTCTTTCTCTGGGTGCACTACAAGGAGCCGGACACGGTGGGCCATGAGTTCGGAGAGAACAGCGCTCAGTACTCCGCGAGCCTGGAAGTCAACGACCGGGAGCTGGCCCGGCTCCTCGACGGTCTCCGCGCCCACGGCATTGAAGAGCGCACCCTGGTGATCGTGACCACGGACCATGGCTTCAACGGAGGCGGGCTTAAACACGATACCTGCACCCCGGAGACAAAGCGTCTTTTCCTGGCCCTGAACCGGCCCATGACCAGGTTGGGCAACTGTATCAAGGTGCAGACCGACATTGCACCCTGCATCAAGGCCGCTGTTCGTTGGTGAGAGGCTGAGCGAAGCAG
>CAYGQI010000048.1:0-2557 GCA_964351925.1 uncultured Anaerolineales bacterium
GTGAGCGTCCAGGAGGCACTGGAGCTCTACACCGTGAACGCGGCGCGCATCGCCTTTCAAGAGTCGGACAGGGGAGCGCTACAGGTGGGGAAGTTGGGCGATTTCACGGTGCTGGCCGAGGATCCTTTCGAGGTAGAGCCTGGTCACATCAAGGATGTCGGAGTAGAGATGACGGTTATCGGCGGAGATGTCGTCCACCCACCAGGCTGAGCCATCCGCGTGCCAGCTGCGCTGTATCAATGGTAGGTCCATGAGAGTGCAAGAGAACTAGAGAAGGAGGTTGACAATGACGCACAACACAGAGAAGACCAAAGCGTTCCTGGAGCGAGCCAGGCAGGTGATGCCCTTCGGGGTATCGTCCAACTGGCGCTATTGGGGGCACGGAGAGGACATGGCGATAGATCGGGGTGAAGGAGCCTACATCTGGGACTTCGATGGCAATCGCTACATAGACTACCGGCTGGGCTTTGGCCCGGTCATATTGGGGCATGGGTACCCGGACGTCGTAACGCGGGTCTCAGAGGCCATCAAGAACGGCACGGTCTACGCCTTCACCCATGAGTTGGAGGTCAAGGTGGCGGAAAGGATCGTGCAGATGTGCCCGGGTATAGACCAGGTCCGTTTTGCCAATTCTGGCGCCGAAGCTACCATGCATGCCCTGCGCATTGCTCGTTCCCACACCGGACGAGAGAAGGTCATCAAGTTCGAGGGGCAGTATCATGGCATATACGACTACATGCTATTCTCCACCGCATCGTCGCCAGTCGAGGCCATGGGTCACCGTCGCAGCCCTATCCCCGCCCCGACGAGTTCTGGAATCCCCAAGGCCATCCATAGCCTGATCATAAGCCTACCCTTCAACGATTTTGAGGTGCTGGAGCAGACCGTCAGGCAGGCATGGGGAGATGTGGCTGCGATCATCGTCGAGCCGATCATGGGCAATCTGGGGAGCATCATGCCTCAACCGGGGTGGCTGCAGCATATCCGCAAGCTGTGTGACGAGTATGGGATCGTGATGATCATGGACGAGGTCAAGACCGGATTTCGGATTGCCACTGGGGGCGCACACCAGGCCTTCGGCGTGCGGGGTGACTTGGCCACATACGCCAAGGCGATGGGCAATGGCTTCCCTATCGCTGCCATCGGCGGCACCAGGCAAGTGATGGAGAGCGTGGGGCCCGGCCGCACAGCACACGCAGGCACCTACTGCGGGAACGTTGTGGGCACCGCCGCTGCCGATGCCACATTGGAGATCATCGCCGCGGGCAAAGCACTCCAGACCGTGGAGGCGCGGGGCGAGGTCTTGATGAGGGGCATCAGCCGTGTTCTCACCGACGCTGGCCTGCCGCACCATATGCTCGGTGTCCCGGCGATGTTCGGCTTTGCCCTCTGTGAGAAGGAGCCGACCGACTACCGCACCTGGGCCGAAAGTGATGCGCCGATGTACGAGAGGATCATGATGAACCTCATTCACAGGGGCGCTGTGCCTGATCCTGATGGACGCGAGCCTTGGTTCCTTTGCGCAGCCCTCTCCGAAAGAGACGTCGAAGACACTCTGAACTATTTCGAAGAGGCGGTGCGGGCCGCCAAGGCCGGTTAACGCCCTTTGATCGCTGTTGTCAGGGCTGGATCCGCTGCTGATGCCGTAGCCGGTGGGGGCAGAAGCAGAAACAACCAGACCGATGGGAAGATGAAGGCGCTGCTCATCCAGCTGTCCGAGAGCAAAGAGAACTCACTATGGGGCTATGGCCTGGTAGTTGATGTCTTTGGCAAGAGGAACGGGCGCGAGGTCAAGGTCACTCTGTGGAATCGGCACCCACCACAGGAGGAATGGGGCGGTCCGGCGGCCTACTACAAGAACATAGCCATTCCCCTAAGCATCGGCGCGCTGATGATCGCGCATGGAGATGTGGGGGTGAAAGGCGTTGTACCGCAAGAGACGGCGCTCGATACCGGCATCTTCTTTGGCGAGCTTCGCAGACGAAGCATTGAGATCCACGAGCGCGTCGAGGAGTACCAGGCCATACCCTGACCGATCACCAGGATTGCGTCAACAACGTGGGAGAGGTAACAAAGGATGACAACGAACCATTCCATTCCCGGGACTCAGAGGGAAGTCTGGAGCGGGATGATCAGTGACGATCCTTCTGCAGAGGTGGGGGTACTGGGCGTTCCCTTCGACAGAGCGGTGTCCTTCCGGTCCGGGACTTCCTTCGCCCCGGCCAAGCTTCGAGAATTGACCACCCACCTGAGCTGTTGCACGGAGGAGGGGCAGCCTTTGAGCCTTCGAGTGCGAGACTACGGCGATGTGCCTGCTGACCTGGAGTGGTCCCGTTACTTCCAGGAGGTGGAAGAGCGGGCCAAGGAGGTCCTTCATCACCCCCATGCCCTGTTCCTGGGCGGCGACCACTCGGTTACTATTCCTTTGATGCGTGCCTTCAATCTCTCCGTGGACGGAGCTTTCGGCGTCCTTCACGTCGACGCCCACCTCGATCTCTTTGACACCTTCGACGGCCACCGCTGGTCCCACGCCTGTTCGGAACGGCGCGCCCTGGAG
>CAYGQI010000048.1:2657-7486 GCA_964351925.1 uncultured Anaerolineales bacterium
TTGCCGCCCTCAAGGCCATCTACGAGGCCTGGGGTGTAATCCAGGAAAAGCAGAAGCAGTCCACATCCTGAGAGGCAAAGGCTGACGCAGCACTTGTGTAGCCCCTGCAGCGAGAACGTGCTGAGTCCATGCCCGGGAGAAAGGAGAGCTGTGAGTCTAGTGGAGGTGAATGGACTTGCTGCGGAGGCGTCGCGTTGCGGCCATCTCCAACCATCTTCATGCAGGTCCCTCCAACCGACGATCACTCTCTTACTCAGGACGCATCGTGCCCTTAGAGGGACTCCAGTCTGAGCCCATGATCGGCGTTCCCTTGCGCCAGTTTCCTCAGTACCCTGGCCATCTGAGGTAGGACCATAAGTTCCGCCGCATCCAGGTACAACCTTTGGCTGTTTGCCTCCAGGTCCTCCGCCACTTGCCTGGTGGCGCTAGGGTCCTTTTCGGAGGAAAGGTCTATCTCAGCCAACCGTTGGCTGGCCTCAAGTCCCTCGATTGGCTCGAGTAGTATCTCATTCACGTACTCTCGGCGGCTCCTCTCCAGGAGTTTCTTCCGCTCTCTCCTGGCCTCCGCCAGGGATGAATAGACCTCACTGTGGGCGGGGTCTTTCACGAGTGTGGCCGCCTCTTCGTAGAACTCTGCGCTTCTAGCCTCGAGATCGATGGCAAAGGCTAGGACAGCGCCAGCCGTACCCAGTTTCATCCGTTCGTCTCCTTAGCTCGGGACCGCCATGCTGCAGCCCGCAGGCTGGGGCTAGACACGATTCCTCCCCTGAGACATCCCGCCTTCTGGTCAGAACCAGCGCGAGATCACGACTTTCTTCTCGGTGAAGAAATCGACCGCATCACGGCCCTGGCCGTGGAGGTCTCCGAAGAACGAGTCCTTCGTTCCGCTGAAGGGGAAAAAGGCCATGGGAGCAACGATGCCCACGTTGATACCGATGTTGCCGCAGCGCACTCTATACTTGAACTCTCGCGCCCACTTGCCGCTCGTGGTGAAAATGGACGAGGCGTTGCCATAGGGGTTGGCATGAATGATCTCTATCGCTTCGTCAAGATCCTGGGTCTTGATGATGGAGGCCACGGGGCCGAAGATCTCTTCATTGGCAATCGCCATTTGGGGTGTCACCTCGTCAAACACGGTGGGGCCGATGAAGTATCCGTTTGGACATTCGTCGACTTGTATGCCCCGGCCATCAAGAAGGAGCTTGGCGCCCTCATCCAGTCCCTTCTCGATGTATCCCAGGACCCGCTCCATGTGCTTCTTCGAGATGACCGGTCCCATCTGAACCGATTCGTCAAGGCCGTAGCCTACCTTGAGCCTGGAAGCGGCATGCACGAACTTGTCCCTCAGTGGCTCGTAGACATCCCCGACTGCCAGAAGGACTGCTCCGGACAGGCACCGCTCTCCAGCACAGCCGTAGAAGGACGTCAGTAGGGCGGGCACTGTTCTGTCCAGGTCCGCGTCGGGCATCACCACCAGGAAGTTCTTGGCCCCGGCCTGGGCCTGAACCCTCTTGCCATTCGCGGCACCTTTACTGTATATGTAGCGGGCCACCGCAGTGGAACCGACGAAGGACACCCCTCTCACATCAGGGCTCTCCAAGAGGGTATCGACAACGACTTTGGCACCATTGACCAGGTTGATCACGCCCTCTGGCAAGTCGGTTTGATCTATCAGTTCGAAGAGCCTGTTTTGACTGAGGGGCACTTGCTCCGACGGTTTCACGATGTAGGTATTGCCGCAGGCTATGGCGTACGGCGCAAACCAGAGAGAAACCATGAACGGGAAGTTGAAGGGAGGGATACAGCAGAAAACGCCCATAGGCTGCCTGACGCACTCCTCGTCTATGCCGACCGCAATATCCTCCGCGTTGTAGCCCATCATCAAGGAAGGGATACCAGCCGCCACCTCCACGTTTTCAATAGCGCGCCTTACCTCGCCGCGGGCTTCATCGATGCACTTGCCCGCTTCCTGGACAATGATCCTCGCCAGGTCCTCAAACTCATCCTCCATCAGATCCCTCAATCTGAACAAGTACCTGGCCCGGGTGACTGGGGGCGTCTCTCTCCACTCCGAGAAGGCATCCTTGGCGGCCTGTATCGCCGTCTCCACCTCTTCAGGTGTCGACAGAGGAACCCGTGCCATGACCTCGGTGGTTGCTGGGTTCACGACGTCCAGAAGTTCGGTTGACTTCGAAGCGACCCATTTTCCGTTGACGTAATTGTCTATCACTCGCATTTGCTGCCTCCTCGTTGTTGACACTCCTACAGCGAACTCGATGCAATGTTAGTACTGTCTGCCCTTTCCATCGTTCGTTCTCTACGGCAAGCACACCTGCTTTGAGGTCGCGCGCGAGGATGACGGCGGCCCGCGTGCCGGCAGGAGCGCTTATGCCTAGGCGGTCGAAGGCCGCCTGTGGCAGAACCCACTAGACTTCTATGCGGCGCCGTCTGAGAAACTGACCAGCACCCACCTCGCCTACGAAATCGCCTTCTTTGGCGACGGTGTGACCTCTCTGCATGGTGAGGATGGGGTAGCCTCTGACGGTGATATGGTCATAGGGGCTGTGGTCCACATTCATGTGCAGGTTCTCCACGCTGAGCCGAACCTCTTTCTCCGGGTCAAAGACCACGAGGTCCGCATCTGCTCCGATGGAGATGGTACCCTTCTGAGGAGCCAGACCGAACAGGCGGGCGGGATTAGTCGACACGAGCTCCACGAATCTGTTGACGGAGAACCGCCCCGTGTTAACACCGAAGTGGTACATCAAGGGTACCCTGGTCTCCACGCCTGGCATACCGTTGGGGATCTTGGAGAAATCATCCTTGCCCATGTCTTTCTGACCCACGAAGTTGAAGGGGCAATGATCTGTCCCTACCACCTGCAAGTCGCCAGTTGCCAACCCTTGCCACAGCTTCTCTTGGTTTCCCTCGTCCCTTAGAGGAGGGGACATAACGTATTTCGCTCCTTCGAAATTAGGTAGGTCGTAGTATCCGATATTGAAGAGGAGGTATTGTGGGCAAGTCTCGGCCAGCACGGGCTGCCCGCTGTCGCGAGCCTCCTTTACCTTCTCCAGAGCGCCGGCGGCACTCAGATGCACGATGTAGATGGGAGATCCGGCCAGTCCAGCCAGCATGATGGCCCGGCTCACCGCCTCCATCTCCGCCTCGGGAGGGTGGCTCTCGGCGTGCCAGAAAGGGTCGGTCTTGCCCTCGGCGATGTGCTTGCTAATAAGATAGTGGAGGACGTCTCCGTTCTCGGCGTGCACCATGATGAGCGCTCCAAGCTCGCGTGCCTTGATGAGCGACTTGAAAAGCGTCTCGTCATCCACCATGAAGGTACCCTTGTAGGCCATGAAGAGCTTGAAGCTAGTGATGCCCTGCTCCACGAGCTGGGCCATCTCCTTGTTCATCACCTCTTCTGTCATGTCACCGATGGCTACGTGGAAACCGTAGTCGATCGCCGCTTTGCCCCTCGCTTTCTCCATCCAGGCCTCCAGAGCGTGGTGGAGAGTCTCTCCCGCCCCCTGGATGGCAAAGTCTACGAAGGTGGTCGTGCCACCGCACGCTGCGGCGATGCTACCTGTCTCGAAGTCATCGGCGGACACTGTGCCCATGAACGGTAGTTCGAAATGGGTATGGACATCGATGCCCCCAGGGAAGACATAGTTGCCCTGGGCGTCAACAGTCTCGGCACCTTGTAGCCCTCGGCCGAGCGCAACGATCTTCCCCTTCTCGATACCTATGTCCGCTTGATAGGTCTCTGTGGCTGTCACGATGATCCCGTTGGTCACCACGGTGTCCATTCTCACCCTCCCCACGGCGGGTCGCTCAAAGCACCAATAGGGTAATACATCCCTGCACTGGGCAAACATGTGTACACAGAGAACAGCCGTCGCACTTGTCCGCCCGGACCCTGGGGTAGACCTCTCGGCTCTGCATCTCGATGGCCTGCCAGCCACCGTCAAGGCAAGCGGTGTGACAGAGTCCACACTTGGTGCAAAGGGCGTCGTCGATCGAAGCGACCACTTTGTGGGCGAAGTCCAACCCCTCATGAGCGGTGATCTTGGGCAGAACGTATCCTCTCATCTCCGCCACTGACCCAAAGCCCTTCTCATCCAGATAGTCCGAGAGGCCGCTCTTCATCTTCTCGACGATCTTGTAGCCTCGCAGCATTACGGCCGTACACACCTGCACTGTGGAGGCGCCTGCCAGAATGTACTCGGCTGCGTCCTCCCAACTGGCCACACCGCCGATGCCTGAGAGAGGAAGCTTGGTCCCCTTCGCAAGTTGCACAATGCACCGCAACCCTATCGGTTTGACCGCTGGACCTGAGTAGCCGCCCAAAGCCGTGCTCCCGTCCACGGATGGCAGCGGTTCCAGGCGATCCAGATCCACGCCTATGAGGACCGAGACGGTGTTGATGGCCGAGATGGCGTCTGCTCCTGCCTCTTCGCAGGCTTGGGCTATCTCCACGATGTCCGTGACATTGGGCGTCAGCTTCACCATCACTGGCAGGGTGGCCACTTCTTTCACCCAGCGTGTGATGTCACCGGCGATGACGGGATCCTGGCCCTGGGCGGCGCCCATGCCCTTCTCGGGCATGCCGTGAGGGCAGCCGAAGTTGAGCTCCAATCCGTCCACACCGGTTTGTTGAACCTGCTGGACTAGGGAATGCCACTCCTCCCTCACCACGGCCCCCATCAAGCTGGCGAAAAGGATGTGATCGGGATACCGCCGCTTGATCTCGTCCAGGTCTTTGATCCAGGCATCCAGGCTTCGCTGGCTGATCAGTTCTATGTTCTCCAGGCCGATGATCCTGTTCCCCGCCG
>CAYGQI010000048.1:7586-10778 GCA_964351925.1 uncultured Anaerolineales bacterium
CTTCGCTGGCTGATCAGTTCTATGTTCTCCAGGCCGATGATCCTGTTCCCCGCCGTCAGCCTCGCGAGCCTAGGCTGGACGTCGCGGGCCGGCTCAAGGGCAATAGTCTTGGTCACCGCTCCAGCCCAGCCAGCATCAAAGGCTCGCTCGATCATCTCTCCCTTCGCGGTTGGAGGGGCCGAGGCCAACATGAGGGGGTTCTCCAGCCTCAGACCTGCGAATTCGACGCTGAGATCAGCCACCGCACACCTCAGGGATGCCCTATGGCGCAACTAGGTCGTGGTAGGCATCTGGCCTACGATCACGGTAGAACTGCCAAGTATTGCGCACCTCACGGATCAGGTCCAGATCAAGATCGGCCACCAACACTTCCTCCTCCGTGTCGGATGCCTGCGCGACAATCTGCCCCCGGGGATCGCAGAAGTAACTGGAGCCATAGTAGTCATTCGGCCCCAGTTCCTTCTCTTGTCCCACCCGGTTGATTGTGCCCACGAAGTAGCCGTTGGCGATAGCATGAGAGGTCTGCTCGATGCGCCACAGGTGCATGGAGAGGCCTCGCGAGGTTGCGGAAGGTATGTACACAATCTCGGCTCCGTTCAGCCCCAGGACACGCGCCCCCTCGGGAAAGTGGCGGTCGTAGCAGATATAGACACCCACCCGGGCATACTTGGTCTCGAAAACGGGGTAGCCGAGATTACCAGGCCGGAAGTAGAACTTCTCCCAGAAGTTGGGGAGTTGGGGGATGTGGGTCTTCCGGTACATACCCAGAATCGTGCCGTCGGCATCTATGACCACGGCAGTATTGTAGTACACCCCCGGAGCCTCCTCCTCGTAGAGTGGCACGACTAGCACCATGGAATGCTTCCTCGCCACCTCCTGCAGGCGGCTGGTCGTGGGCCCAGGGACGGGCTCCACAAAGTCATACCACTTGGCATCCTGCTCCTGACAGAAGTACGGAGAGTAGAACAACTCCTGAAGGCACGTGATGTGCGACCCCTGCTTTGCTGCCACCTCGATGAGTTCGAGATGTTTGGCGATGTTCTCTTCCTTGTCCAGACTGCCCGTGGTCTGGATAAGAGCGCTGCGCACGATCATCTTGGCCCTCCGTCGCTTCCAGAGTCAGTATCGAAGATTGTAGGGGCAAGAGCGGACTATGTCAAGCACCACGCAGGGACATCGCAGAGAACCACCGGCTCTCCTGGGCGTTAGATCTCCGGCCCAGAGACGAGGAGCAAGGAGAGAGGCTGGCTTCGACCGTGGAGAGGCCTCCGGACATCTCGCACCCCACTCCAGCATGGGGACTGGGGCCGTGTGCCCTAGTCGTGTTTCCGCGCACAGCTCTTGCGGGTGCCACGCTGGCTCAAAGGAATGGCTCCAGCGCTGACCCATCAAGGTGACCGACGTGATCGGGTCGACGCTCTCGACCTAGACGCCAGCTCAGCCTTGCCGTCCCTGGATTCGTCGATGCAACTCGGCAAAGGTCGCTGGCGGGACGACATCGGTGCGGCGCTCGAGTCGCACGGCCTCAGCAAGGCAGCGAATAGCGCACAATCCGCAGCCGATACACACCTCCTCGTCCACTGTAGGCATCTCATCAACCATGGCCAGCGCATGTACCGGACAGGCCTCTACGCAATCACCACAGCCTAGGCAGGCGCCCCCGTCGGTGGTGCGCAGGTAGTAGGTGGCCATGATATCATCTCTGCGCAGCCTTCGTCGGGCGATGGGGCCGACATTCCAGCAGGCGTGCTCGCAGCAGTTGCAGGTGTGCTTGATGCCTTCCTGCGAGTTGTCGACCATGTGCACCAGCCCGCTTTCCTCAGCCATGCGGACAATGGCTAGTGCTTCTTCCGCGTCGACCTGCCGCGCCATTCCCCGCTCGATGAGGTACTCGGCCAGCTCATCGTACTTCAGACAGACCTCCAGCGGATGATCGCAGAGAGCCTTCCTCACGAGTTGGGCGGTCATGCGGCAAGCGCAATGGGCGACGGCGATGCTGCGTGCTCGGCGGATCACAACTTCCATCAGTTCGTACGGATAGACAGCCTGGAAAGGGCCTCGGACAGCTTCCTTCACGGGGATGTAGCGGTAGGCCTTGGGTGTGGTTCCGTACGTCTCTTTGATTTCCTGCGAGCGGAAGTACTTCACGATGCGCTTCGCCATGTCCTCGGAATGCGCCGTTCGCTCGCCATTCCAGAAGAAGGATTGGGGAAAGCCGTACCCCACCTGATGAAGGGCATAGCCCCGTTGCCCATCGGCGGTGATGCCAGAGAATAACAGTCCTCGTCTGGCCAATCCCTCCAAGATGTCCTCTACCTGCCCGGTAGGTTGACCCAGGACACCTGCCATCTCATCGACAGTCGCCAATTCCAGCGGGATGTGCGTGTTAGGTACCGCCAGAGCCACCTCGGCCTCCGACGGGGTGAAGTTGGACCTCAGGATGTCCAGTAAGTCGTCCTTGAGGGGATAACCCATGCCCAGGGCATGCAAGTGCTGGGCGAGTTGAGTGTAAGGGTCAGGCATGATGTCAGTTCCTCCGTCTTGGTATCAGACACGACCTCTCACGTACGGGACCGGTTGGCCAAGAACTCGGACACCGTCGCCAGTTCTTCACTCCAACCGTGCCAGGTGGCTTCACTTCGGTGATCCTCAAGGAAGGCCAGAGCTACCTCTGGACCGGGCAGCGATATACCGCCCCCGGTTTCGGTCGTTGCCGTTGCCCCCAGGGTGTTGGCCAGGATTCCAGAAGCGCGCCGACTCAGCCCCCCCATCTGCCCCAGGAGCAGCCCCGCATCGAAGCTGTCCCCAGCCCCGGTGTCGTCCACCGGGATCACCTGAAACGCCGGCACCGCAAAGACTCCCTCGGTGGAGCCGATCAGGCACCCCTGGCCACCCAGCTTCAGCCCGACCAACTCCACTCCGTAGCTCAGCAGGGCCTTCACCGACTCATGAGCTTCGCTCTCGCCGGCCAGCCACTCGGCCACCGCCCGGTTCGGGAAGACCATTGAAACGAGGGACAGTATCTTGAGCACATCTTCGCGCGCGATAGTCATCACCTCCACGCCGAGGTCCACCGACACAGGCACGCCAGACCGGTGCGCCTCTTCCATGGCGCTCAGCGCAGCATCTCTCTGCAGACCCTCCACGAAGGCGTAGCCCGAGACATGCAGGACCTTGGCCTGCCTGACAAGC
>CAYGQI010000049.1:0-10686 GCA_964351925.1 uncultured Anaerolineales bacterium
GCGGATGACGCGGCCGCAGCTCTTCAAGCGCTCTGGTCTCAGGTGCCCCCTACTGAAGGCGGCGCTCGCCTGGTCAAGGCGGAGGTCCGTGCGGAAATCCAGGCCCTGGGCGTGCCAGTCCCGGCCTTGGACGAGATAGGTGAGGAGATTGGCAAGGTCGCGCGCAAGAGGGTAGACGATTTTCTGCCACTCGCTAGGCGGCTTTGGGAGGAGTACGGGAGAGAGGGGCGTCTAGTCGCTAGCACTTTCCTGGGGCCAATGGAGTTGGCAGCGCCAGAGATGGTGATGCCGGTGATAGAGGAAATGGCGAGGACGTGCGCGACCTGGGAGGACTGCGATCAGCTGGCCATGAGGGCCCTGGAGCCGGTCGTCCGCAAAGGGCCGGAGGACTACCTCGCTACGATGGAGCATTGGATCGAAGATGCCAACAAGTGGGTGCGCAGGGCCGGTATCACTGTGGTGGCACGTCTGCCGATGAAGCGCCCGGAGTATACGGAGACTTGCCTGCGTTTGGTGGAGCCAGCGCTGGGCGACGATGACCTGGATGTGCGGAGAGCCGTTAGTTTTGCCATTCGAATGGGGGCGCGTGGAGAGCCGGAGGCGGTGGTGGGTTTCATCAAGAGGCAGGCTCACGGGACGGACGCTGCGTCCATCTGGGTTCTCTGTGATGCGATGCGCAGCATGACCAAGAAGTTACTGCCTCAGTTCAAGGAACTACTGCCCCTGTATGAGCACTGGCTGGAGCTGGTGGAAACGAAGTCCCAGAGAAGTGTGGCTAGCGCCATCAAGGCTCTGCGCTCTGTGTGACAGATCGTGCATCGGAAGGCCGGTTGAGGCATGCCCTCGGAGTTCTACGCTGACGAGATCGAGGTTCGCTTTGAAGAGGAGCCCGTCCTTGAGAAGAAGCCGGGTGTGCCCTCTGCCTTCACGTGGCGAGACCGCGAGTACGTGATCGTCGAGCTGTTGAACGAATGGCACGACTACCGCAAGAGGGGGAAGACCAGGACCTTCTACGAGAAGGAGCGGGGCAGCTACTGGGTCAAGATGAGTCAAAGGCAGGGCTCATGGGGTGTGGGTCGTGACTGCTATCGGGTGCTCACGGAAGGTGGTGAGGTCTTTGACATCTACTACGACAGGGCGCCCAGCGGGAGGAAGCGTATAGGCCAGTGGGTTCTGTCGCGAAGGTCTGGTGGAGACGAGGAGACTGGGCCAGCGCCCTAGGCTTGATCGCGCCCTGCCACTCTCCAGACGTGCCACATCCGTTGCAGTGCCGTCAGATTGCTGAAGACGGCCAGGATGACCAGCGCCCAGAGCGTCCTGTGCAGGAGGAGCCCCAGCACCAGCACGGCCATTCGCTCCAGGCGGGTGAAAAGCCCGACTTTGCACTCCACCCCCAGGCCCTCCGCGCGGGCCCTGGTATAGCTGACCATCAACGAGCCGGTGATGGTCAAGTAGATCAGGGCGGTAGCCAGAGTGTCGCCGCGACACAGGTAGAGGAGACCTAGATACAGGGCGATCTCGGCGAAGCGATCCAGCGTCGAGTCGAAGAAGGCACCGAAGGTCGTACTCTTGCCAGTTGACCTCGCCAGTGCGCCGTCCAGTGCATCGAAGAGTCCCACAGCGATTATCAGCAGCCCTGCCGGCCTCTCGTATCCCTGAGACAGCACCCAGGCCACGCCCACCATGGCCAGGAAGCCAACTACGGTGAGGATGTTGGGGGAGATGCCTGCCCGAGCCAGAGGGCGGACGATGGACTCCAGCAAACCCTTGGTCCGTGCGCGAAGAGCCTCTCGCGGATCCTGAGCCATGGGGCCCATCTCAGGCCTGGCTCCTCTTCTTGTCGAGCAGCTCCTCGTAGAAATCGAGGACCCTCAAAGCAACCTGCCGCCACGAATACTGCTGCGCAGTGGCACGGCCGCGGTCCCCCATACTCCGCTGCATTTGGGGATCCTTGAGTATGCGGATGAGGGCTTCTGCCAGCGATCTCTCATCCTTTGGCTCCGCGAGGAAGCCCTCTTTGCCATCATCCAGGAGGTCTCGATAGCCCGGGATGTTGGTGGCGACAGTGGGTTTCCCAGCGGCCATGGCTTCCAGGAGAACGATGCCGAAGCTCTCGAAGCCCGTGGATGGGGCGCAGAATACGTCGCAGGTACGGTAGTAGCGTGGGAGGTCCTCGTCCGACACGCGGCCCACGAACTTGACGCCAGTGAGGTGGTTTTCGCGAGTATAGTGTAGGAAGCCAGCCATTTCTTTTCTTCTATAGGCGCCCACGACAATGAGGCGCGCCTGTGGGAACTCCTGCTTGACATACGGGAAGGCCTGTAACAGGTACCGGAAGCCCTTGCGCGGCTCGAGCCTGCCCACAAAGAGGATGTTCGGCCCTCCATCCGCGTACTGCTCGAGGGGCCTTACGTACTCGCTGCCGAAGCGGTCAGCATCTATGCCGTTGGGGATGATGACATACTCCCCGCCAAAGTAGCGGGCTACAGTGTCTTTGGCGGCCTCGGACACGGCGATCTTGCCATCCAGCTTGTCGAAGAAGGGTTGGAATACCCTTCTTCCGTACTCGTAGATGAGGTGCCGGTCACGGTAAGCGTGAAAGGTACCAACGTTGACTGAGCGGGAGTGTGTCAGGGCCATCACGGGTACAGGAAAGGTCATGGGTTCGTGGGCATGGAGGATATCGAAGGTTTCTGCGTGCAGTGCTCTCCTGACCCTCCAGTTCACGGCTGGTGAGTAGGGGATGCGGGCCTTGGAACCGCTGAAGGGGATGGAGATGACACGGGTGGTGGTCACCACCACGTTGTCAGGCAGTTGCTCCGGGTCCTCCCCGGCGCAAGGGGCGATGATCTTGACCTGGTGCCCCAGTTCTCTGAAATGCTTGTCCAGATAGTAGATATGCTGGGTGACGCCGCCGGGGTAGGGGAAGTCGTACGGCGATACCAGAGCGATTCTCATGACTGAGGGCCTTTGCGGGAGGAATCTATCGCTCGCCTGACGTGCTGGCTGGGCATGATCACCATGCTTCTCAGCATCTGCTCGCCGGCGATGGACATCAGGCGGCGGTGATCCTTGAGATCGAGGAATCGTCCGTCCCCTTGGGTGGTCCTCTGCTCCAGCGCCAGTCGGAAGTCCTCTGCGCTCCTGCCCGGGAAGAGGGTGTGTCCAGACCCTATGAACTCAAGCGAGTGGGCATCGCTGCCTCCCAGTTCGGCCAGATGCCAGCGCTCGCGGTTCAAGGTCAGCACTCTATCACGGATCACGCGACCGGCCAGAGTTGGGTTGAGGACTTCTAGTCCCGCAACGGACAAGCAATCAGAGCTGTCTTCCAAGATCCTTCGCAGCCCGCGATACCCGATACTGCGTGTGAGCCAACTCATGGGGTGCGGGACGATGCAGAACCCGCCTTGTTCATGGACCAGCTGGATCGTCCGACGTAAGGGCATCAGCATGCGAACGGGCCTTTCCAGGTCGTAGGCCAAGAGGTGCCCCTCCAATGTGGTGATCTCCATCCCCGCCAGGACCTCGAACCGGTACTCCTTCCTGGCGGCCAACTCCCTGGCCTCCAGAGCGCCGTCGAGCAGGTCGTGATCGGTGATGGCGATGAGATCCAAATCGGTCTCGTGTTCCACATACTCCAGTATGTCCTTTACACTGGCGACACCATCCCCGGCCCCGCTGTGTATATGCAAGTCCGCCCTGCCTGGTTTGGTGTCAGCTTCCATGCTGGTCGTCTCGCCAAATGGGGTGGAGCATCGGCCACTGCTCAGGGTAGCGGCTGATCCAATGTTCCATTCGAGCCACGACTTTCTGCACGTTGACTCGCACATCTCGCTCGAAGTTGCCGGTCTGTTCCAGTTCTAACGGAGGCTCCACCTGTACAATGGGGCTATTGTCAGCCTGTCGCAGGGCGAAGCAGGTGATGAGTTCAGCTCCTGTCCGCAGCGCCAGCTGAACATGTCCATCGGGAAGCCGTGCAGGGGCATCGAAGAAGTCAACGACAATCCCGCTGCGTGTGATGTCCCGGTCTGCGGCCACTGCGACGGCCTCCCCGCG
Source organism: uncultured Anaerolineales bacterium (assembly GCA_964351925.1). Lineage (GTDB taxonomy): Bacteria > Chloroflexota > Anaerolineae > UBA7937 > B3-Chlor > JAUVXJ01. Next base: position 4,057 of record CAYGQI010000049.1, read on the forward strand.
CCGCAAGGCACGGAACAGACCAAGTAGTGGGCCGTCAACGGGGAGGAGTCTCATCCAGCTGGCAGCTCGAAGCTTGCAGACGTATTGATAGAGCCTTTCAGGCTTGAGATGTTCCGCTGGCGCAGTAATGGTCAGATCTAGAACTGGACCTATCTGCCAGGCAGCGTCGAAGGGGCCGAAATGCGCCGACGTCAATACCAGACCCCGTCCCTTCTTGAGGGCTCTCTCGGCGTGGTGCACTCCCTGGATAGAGACAAACGCACTCGCTTCTTGCTCGCTGAGCGAGTGATTGTAGAAGAGGTCGAAGTAGTTCTTGGCCAGGTTGCCGTAGACCTGCAGGGCTTTAGCTCTGAGGGTGGCAGCATCTGCCTCCCGACCCAGGACATGAGACAGGTTCTCTGTGAGCACCGCTGACCCCGAGGGGTTGAGAAAGTAGCCAGCATAACCTATCTTGCCAGCAAGCCAGTAGCCAAAGCGGCGAGAGGCAAGGGGGGCAAGAGAACCCATGAGTCGATAGAAGTAGTAGCCGAGCTGAGGCTGGCTCATGGCGAATCAAACTCTGGGGGCCACATGCGCCTGAACATGAACCACTGGTCGGGGTAGCGTCTGATCAGGCTTTCCTGGATGCTTACGAGTTGCTGGGTAATGCGTTGGACGTCAGCATCCTGGTCGTCGGTGGTCTCGTACTCCAGCGGAGGGAGGATCTCGCCGATGTAGTCGTCTCGCTCGTTGCGGACCAGGTAGCCGGTGACTATCCTCGCCCCAGTCCGCAGGGCCAGGACCGCTGGCCCAGTGGGCCAGGAGATACGTTGACCGAAGAACTCCACAGAGACACCCTCATCCGGGGGCAAGGGGCGGTCGATCACCAAGCCCACGGCTTCGTTCCTTCGGAGTGCTCCGTACACGCGCTTCAGAGCGTACTCCATGGGGATGAGCTGTATGCCTCGCGCTGCGCGGGATCTGATCGCCATACGGTTGATTCTCTCATTGCCCAAGGTCTCCGACACCGCACTGACACGATAGCCACGGTTAGCCAGGGCTATGCCTGCTATCTCCCAGTCCCCGAGATGGCTTCCCACCAGGAGCACGCCTCTTCCGTGCTCGAAGGCTTGGTCAAGGTGCTCGAAGGCCTGGTCGAGGTGCTCCAAGCCGATGGCCTCCAGCCTTCCCTCTATCGTCGCCGGGTCAATGTCGGTGCTGCGAGCGAAATCGACCAGGAGCTTCATGTAGTTGCGGAAGGAGCGCCTGGCTGTGGCCTTGATCTCCTTGTGAGTGGCCTCTGGACCGAGCACGTGTCGCATGTTGTCGATCACATTGCTCCTGCCTGAAGGCCAGAATACGTAGACCAGGTCGCCAGCGCCGCCGAAGATCCGATAGCATAGCCTTCGTGGGAGTCGCTGGGTGAGGGAAACCAGGAGCAGAACCAGCCAGTAGACGATCATGCGGTTTCCTCTGACGACCCGCGCCGACGAGCAGCGCACCGCCGTGAGGTTACTTCCCCCGGATGAAGTCCTCCACCATTTTGTGGGCTTCGTCGTCTGTGTACTGCACAGGAGGCGTCTTCATGAAGTAGGCGGCAGGACCCGGCAGCGTTCCGCTAAGGCCTCTGTCCAAGCCCAGCTTGCAGCAGCGCACAGCGTCGATTACGACACCGGCGGAATTGGGTGAGTCCCAAACCTCCAGCTTGAGCTCGATGTTGAGGGGGACGTCGCCGAAACTGCGCCCCTCGAGACGGATGTGGGCCCACTTACGATCGGTCAGCCAGGCGACGTAATCGCTAGGGCCAATATGAATATTGTCTGCACCGATGTCATAGTCCAACTGTGAGGTCACAGCTCCGGTCTTGGAGATCTTCTTCGACTCAAGGCGAGAGCGCTCCAGCATGTTCCAGAAGTCCATGTTACCACCGACGTTCAACTGGCTGGTGCGCTCCAGGATGACACCTCGATCTCGAAACAGCCTTGTCAACACGCGATGAACGATAGTAGCTCCTACCTGGGATTTGATGTCATCGCCGATCATGGGGAGCTTGTGCTCTTTGAAGCGACTCTGCCAGTATTCCTCGCGTCCGATGAAGACCGGAATGCAGTTGACGAAGCCGCAGCCGGCGGTCAGCACCTGTTCCACGTACCATTTGGTCGCCATCTCGCTGCCCACGGGCAGATAGTTGACCACCACGTCGGTCTTGGTCTCCTGCAAGATGCTCACGATGTCCGCGGTCTTGCCGGGAGCCTTGGTGATGATCTGCTTGAGATACTTTCCCAACCCGTCGTGAGTCATTCCGCGGTGTACCGGCACTCCCAGGTTGGGAACGTCGCAAAAGCGGTACGTGTTGTTGGGATAGGTGTAGATCGCCTCGGAGAGGTCTTTGCCTACCTTGTTGGCGTCGATGTCGAACGCCGCGGTGAACTGGATGTCCCGGATGTGGTAGCCCCCGAGGTTGACGTGCATTATGCCGGGGACCTTGTCCTTTTCCTTGGCGTCCTTGTAGTAGTGGACCCCTTGCACAAAGGACGAGGCGCAGTTGCCCACGCCAATGATAGCCACTCGGACCTTCTTGTCCTCCTTGGCCGCTTTCTTGGTGTTCTCTTTCTGATCCTTCTCTTCTGCCAATTCGGCTCGCACCCCCTGCTTTTGTGTGCCAGCTCTACCACGCAGCCCCGTCTCACCCTCCTGGCACCGCTCTCCTTCCCGACGGGCATTGGCTGATACTACTCCAAAGAGGTTGGTGTGTCAAGAAGGTGCGATGTCTGAGGCTGGGCTCGGAGTGATGGCCGTGGTTGGAGCTGTGACGACGTGGCTGTGTGCGGTTGCTGAGGCGCTCCGTTCGAGCAGAGCACCGGGATGGGGGTCTGCGGGGTGTTGCATGGGCGTCTGGAACTTGTACTGTGCACTGCGAAACGATTAGACTACTGTACCAGGCGAGACCAAAGGCGTGAAGCCGTCGGGGTAAGACCTCGGATGGGCCAGTGGGGAGAAGAGGGTGCATGCGCGCCGAACAGAAGGCCTTGCGCCGATTGCCCCAGCTCCGTCTGGTCCCGCTGTTTCCATGTGGGGCTCAGCACCTGATGCAGGAATCAAGCTGGGCTGCTGCGAATGTCCTCGTTGTGCCCAGTGGTGTCCAACTCGAGAGACGTGGTTTCAGTGCTCAAGGGTACTGTCTTTGACATAAAGCGGTTCGCCATTCACGACGGGCCGGGCATTCGCACCACCGTGTTCCTCAAGGGCTGCCCGTTGAGATGCCAGTGGTGCCATAACCCCGAAGGCCAGGCCCCGGGGCCCGAACTAGTGGTGCGCGAGAACCGGTGCATCGGGTGTCGCGCCTGCGTGGATGTCTGCCCCCAGGGCGCCATCTCCTTCGATGGGGCCCTGCCAGTGACTGATAGACGTCTCTGTACCGCCTGCGGCTCCTGTGTGGAGGTTTGCTGCGCCGAGGCGCGCGAATTGGCGGGACAGGAAATGACGGTGGGCGAGGTGTTGGCCGAGATAGCTCGCGACATCCCATTCTACGACGAGTCTGGAGGGGGAGTGACCCTCTCCGGGGGAGAGCCCCTGTACCAGTTCGACTTCCTGCTGTCGCTCCTTAGGGCTTGCGCAGGCAGAAGAATAGGCACCGCTGTGGACACCTGTGGACTCTGCGGCTGGGAACAGCTGGATGCCATGGGGGAGTACGCTGATTTGTTCCTGTACGATCTGAAGGTGATGGAAAACGCCAGACACAGAGAGTTGACCGGTGCTTCCAATGAGTTGATCCTGCAAAATCTGCAGGCACTGTCGCAAGCCGGTAGGAAGATCATCCTTCGGGTACCCATGATTCCTGGTGTGAACGACGATGCGGAGAGTGTCCGGCAAATAGGAGCGTTTGCCGCAGAGTTGCCCGCTCTGCAGCGCGTAGACCTCTTGCCATACCACGCCACCGCTGAGGAGAAGTACAGACGACTGGACAAGACCTATCACTTTGCCGGGGTCAGTTCCCCTTCGGCGCAGCACATGGCGGACCTGGCGGAGATCATGCGCGGACTCGGCTTGTCCGTGAGGATCGGAGGTTGATGTTATGCCCGTTACTGAGAGGGTTGCCCGGCTGCGGCAGCAGAGTCAGGAGGCCATTCCCACCCTGTCCTCGGAGCGAGCAGAACTGATCACCCAGTTCTACCAGCAGGACCTGGGGCCGGTGTCAGCTCCAGTGCGCCGCGCCAGGGCTTTCCAGTACTTGATGGAACACAAGAGCATATACATCAACGAAGACGAGTTGATTGTGGGAGAGAAAGGCCCGGCACCCAAAGCGGCACCGACCTACCCCGAGATCTGCTGTCACAGCCTGGGAGATCTGGACATCCTCCATTCCCGAGAGCACGTATCCTTTGCGGTCAGCCCACAGGTCCGCGAGGTGTATGAGAAGACGATCATCCCTTTCTGGCGGGGAAAGACGATGCGCGAACTCGTCTTACGGGAGATGCTCCCCGACTGGAAGGCCGCGTATGAGGCCGGTGTCTTCACCGAGTTCATGGAGCAACGTTCTCCCGGCCACACCGCCCTGGACGGCAAGATCTACGGCAAAGGTTTCCTGGGCTTTAAGGAGGGCATCAAGCGGAGCCTGGAGGCCCTCGACTTTCTGAACGACACGACGGCCTACGATAGGCAAGAGCAACTGAGGGCCATGGACATCTGCGCCGACGCCCTCATCCACTTCGCGCAACGCCACGCGGAGAGGGCTCGGGAGTTGTCGCGGCGAGAGGGGGATGTTCGAAGGAGGGCCGAGCTGGAGCGCATCGCCGACAATTGCTCCCGCGTCCCAGCGTTTGCACCTGTGGATTTATGGGAAGCGGTCCAATACTACTGGTTCGTCCATCTTGGCGTGACCACAGAGCTCAACCCCTGGGATGCCTTCTCTCCCGGCAAGCTCGACCAGCATCTGTATCCTTTCTATAGGAAGGGCCTGGATGACGGGACGCTCACTCGTGAGCAGGCAGAAGAGCTTCTCCAGTGCCTATGGATCAAGTTCAATAACCAGCCGGCCCCGCCCAAAGTGGGGGTCACTGCGGAGGAGAGCAACACCTACAACGATTTCGCCCAGGTCAACCTGGGCGGAGTAAAGGAAGATGGCTCCGATGGGGTCAACGACGTTTCCTATCTGATCTTGGATGTGGTGGAACAGATGCGCCTGTTGCAGCCCAGCAGTTCCGTCCACGTGAGCAAGAAGAGCCCGGACCGGTTCTTGAAGCGGGCCGCTGAGATCATCCGGACCGGGTTTGGCCAACCTTCGGTCTTCAACAGTGATCTCGTCGTGCAGGAGATGGTCCGCGTTGGAAAATCCATCGTGGACGCCCGGAACGGCGGCACCAGCGGTTGTGTGGAGACGGGGGCCTTTGGCAAGGAGAACTACAACTTGTCGGGCTACCTGAACATGCCGAAGGTGCTGGAGATCACACTCAACGACGGGGTGGACCCGCGGACAGGTCGAAGGCTCGGCCCGCAAACAGGGGCCCCTGGCCAGTTCGACAGCTTCGAGCAGTTGTTCGATGCCTATCATCGGCAGTTGAACCATTTCGTCGGTATCAAGGTCCGGGGCAACAACCTTATCGAGAGGTTGTATGCCAAGTACCTGCCTGTGCCTTCTCTGTCTCTGTTAATTGATGACTGCATCGCCACGGGCAAGGACTACCACGACGGAGGTGCGCGCTACAACACCACGTACATCCAGGGAGTGGGCCTGGCTACCATGGCAGATGCGCTGACTGCCGTCAAGCATCACGTGTTCGACAAGCGGACTCTGACCATGGAGCAACTGCTCGCAGCCCTGAGAGATGATTTCCAAGGGCACGAGAGGGTGCGGCTGATGCTGCTCAACAAGACGCCCAAGTACGGGAATGACCATGACGAGGCCGACCGGGTCATGGTGATGGTATTCAACTCCTACCACGACGCGATCGATGGGCGGAGCAACACCCGGGGCGGGAGGTATCACGTCAATCTTCTGCCCACCACGGTGCATGTGTACTTCGGGTCGGTCGTGGGGGCCACGCCCGACGGGCGAGCTGCCGGAAGGCCCTTGTCGGAGGGCGTCTCTCCCGTGCAAGGGGCCGACCGACGAGGACCGACTGCCGTCCTCAAATCAGTGACCAAGATGGACCACGTTCGCACCGGTGGGACGTTGTTGAACCAGAAGTTCTCGCCCCAGTTGCTGAAGGACGAGCATGATCTCGACAAGTTCGTCGGCCTGATACGGACCTACTTCAAGTTGGACGGCCATCACGTTCAGTTCAACGTCGTGGACGCGACCACGCTGCGCGCAGCACAGGAACACCCCACGGAGCACCGGGACCTCATCGTCCGAGTGGCCGGCTACAGCGACTACTTCTGCGACCTGGGCCAATCGTTGCAGGACGAGATCATAGCGCGCACGGAGCACAAGGCCTTCTGACCGGAGGGCTGACCCATCTCCTGGTGCGGCCAGCGTGCTCGTGCTGAGCCGCGCCCCGAGACCGTCGAAGGCTGCGTCCAGGACGAGTTCTGGCGGCGGGACCGCCGATGAAACCGTGCAAGCGTGTCTCGCCCCTTCTTCAGCAGCTTCCAATGGCAGCTTGACGAATGTGGGAGCTGTGGATTACACTTCCTGCAGGCACAGGTGCC
>CAYGQI010000050.1:0-10523 GCA_964351925.1 uncultured Anaerolineales bacterium
AATGGCATCTCCTTGCCGCTGCGGCCCGCCACTGAGCCCTGGGCGAAGACCAGATCATTGGGGGCCGTGTCCAATTCCTCACTTGCTGTCTGCGCGAGTGTGTCCCTCAGTCTTCGCGCTGCCAGACGAGCCGCGTTGCCGGAGATGTAGCTCTGGCGGGAGGCGGTGGTTGCGCCACCGTTTGGTGTGAGGTCGGTATCCCCAAGCAATACGTCTATTCTACCGTATTCCACGCCCAGCTCTTCGGACACAATCTGTGCTAGAACGGTGACAAGTCCCTGGCCAACCTCCGCTGCACCCGCCCTGACCTGCGCATGGCCGTCCGGAAACACCTCCACCTCGACACCCGCGCTATCCGCAACTCCCCCTCCGAGGCCGACATTCTTGTAGGCGCAAGCGATACCCCATCCCCTGCGGCGCCCGGGTGGCGGCGGAGGAGCCACAGCCAACGCATCCCTGGCGTCGGCAACCCGGTCCATGGTTTCCAGCAGCCCGACGCTTTCGCGCAGCTCCTGTCCGGTGACGGTGACGGCTCCGACACGGAGGGCGTTCCTGCGGCGCAAATCGAGCGGCGACATGCCCAGTCTCCGAGCCAGGATGTCCATCTGGGTCTCTGCCGCGAAGTGGGCCTGAGGAGCACCGAAGCCGCGGAACGCGCCGGCCGGCGGGTTGTTGGTATACATGGCGTAACAGTCCACCTTGGCATTGGGCACCTCATACGGTCCCAAGGAATGCGTGGCCGCTCTGGTCATGACGTAGGGCCCGAGAGAGGCGTAGGCCCCACTGTCGCCCACGATGAAGGCTTCCACTGCCGTGAGTCGACCGTCATTCTTGGCCCCGGTCTTTAGTCTGATCAGACATTCGTGTCGTTTGGGATGGGCGATCATCGACTCTTCTCGAGTGTAAACCAGCTTCACAGGGCGTCCGGTGAGCTTGGCCAGAAGAGCCACGTGGATCTGGCCAGCGATGTCCTCCTTGCCTCCGAAGGCCCCGCCGACTTTGGTCTGGACCACCCTTACGCGGTCCTCTGACAGGGCGAGGGAGGCAGCGATCTGCGCTCGATCGGAGAACGGTATCTGGGAGCCCACGTAGACGACCACCCTGCCCTCGCCGTCGATGAGCCCGACGGCAGCCTCTGGCTCCATGAAGGCATGATCGCCGCGCGGCGTCCGGTACTCGTTCTCCACGATGATATCTGCTTCCGCAAAGCCCTGTTCCACGTCACCCTGGCGAAGCCGAATATGCTCGAGAACGTTGCTCCCTTCGTGAATCAAGGGTGCGCCATGGGCCAGGGCAGCCTCTGCGGAGGAGACCACGGGCAAAGGTTCATACTCGACCTGGATGAGGCTGATCGCCCTGGCAGCGATCTCCTCTGATTCGGCCGCTACGGCAGCCACTGCATCTCCCACATATCGCACTTTGTCGTACGCCAGGACGGGCCAATCCGTGCGGGCTAGGCCGTGGTTCTTTGCCCCTGGCACATCCGCCGCGGTGACCACCGCCACCACACCCGGCAGAGATCTGGCTTCAGACGGGTCGACTTGGAGGAGCCTGGCGTGGGGGTACTCGCTGCGCAGGACCTTGGCGTAAAGCATGCCTTCGAAGTACAGATCGCCTGCAAAGACGGCTTCTCCCGTTACCTTTGCTCGCGCATCGGGTCGGGGTCGATCATGTCCCACCACACCTCGGGCAGATTCCTTCCTCGCCTCGCGTGGTCCACGTAGGCCCGCCGCTTGCTCCACCGCCTCCACGATCTTGGCGTATCCGGTGCACCGGCAGAGGTTCCCGCTCAGCGCATCCAGTATCTCCTCCCTTGAAGGCTGTGGCTTCGCGTCGAGCAAGGCCTTCGCAGCCATGATCATACCAGGGGTACAGTAGCCGCACTGGACGGCACCCCTGCCCATGAACGCCTGTTGCAAGGGATGCAACCTGTCACCATCTGCCAGTCCCTCGATGGTCTGCACTCGCTTGCCTTCGGCCCGCGCTGCGGGAAAGATGCATGACCTGACGGCTTCTCCATCGATGATCACGGTACATGTCCCGCAGGCGTTATGTCCGCAGCCCTTCTTCGTGCCGGTCAGGCGCAATTGGTCTCTGAGGACATCGAGCAGCATGGTGCGGGGTGCTACGTCGACTTCGCGTAACTCACCGTTGACCCACAGGCCTATGCGCCTACGCTGTGACATGATTGGACGCCTCCATAGCTGTCGTGCCCGTACCCACTCCCAGAGACAAACGCTTGAGAGATGCCGCCGAGAGTCCTCCTGCAACACCTGAGAGATGCGCGTCAGCCCAGAACCCGCAGCGTCGATTGTGTAGGGATTCGTCGTTTATGGCCAAAGCGCAGTCAATCTCCCGTTGGAGCACTGAAGCGCTCAAGGCTCCACAGTTCTCTGGCTTTGTCGAGGTCGGCCTGGCTGTTGATGTTGAAGAAGGATAGGTGCTCAGGATCGAAGGTGTCCATCTCGTCGCGATCAACGTATCGAACGCGCACCTGTGGAAAGAAAGAGATTATCCTCAGGTCGCCTGCCTGCAACTGTTCCTCGATGAAGGGCAGGCAGTTGCAGGAATAGATGGCGTGCACCGCCTCCGTTAGCCTCCCCATACGTGGGATCACGACATCATACTGAGGTGCCAGGCCTTGCATGTAGCTCAGAAGTGACAAGTTGAGGAAAGGCATGTCGCAGGCCACCACAAGGCTGCGGTTCCTGGTGGCGGCTCTGAGTCCGGAGTAGATGCCTCCTAGCGCGCCCTGGCCAGGAAACACGTCGCCTACCACTACCGCCTCGAACTGTTCGTATTTCTCAGCCTCGTTGGTGACGACGATCACCTCGTCGCTCAACTGCGCCAGTTTCTCCAGGATCGTCTCTATCAGGAACTGGCCGTTAATCCTCAGGAAGGCCTTGTCCTGACCTAGACGAGAGCTGCGGCCCCCGGCCAGAACGACAGCACTGGTTGGGCTGAAGCTCCTCCCCCCTGTCATCCTTGGTGTCCTCTGGCCATGTACTCGTGCTGCGTCTCAAGTATACATCAGGGGCCAACTGGTGTCGAGACCGGAGACCCTACTTCCCCGCCAATGAGACTGCAAAGGCCCGCTGGAAGGCATGTGAGCTTCTGTCAGCCGCGGAGAACCGTGTCCTGAGTCGATAGTTGCGCTGCATCTTGCGACCTCTGCTCTCCGCCCAGCGTCTCTCGTACTCTCTCAGAGCTGTGGCAGACGTATCCCCCTCTTCCACAGCCTGGGCAGAGACCTCAGCCGCCAGTCGTCCAGCTACCATGGCATTGGCGATGCCACCCCCTGTCATGGGATCGGCCTGTCTCGCTGCGTCCCCGGCCAGGATCAGCCCATCGTCGACGATGGCGCCCCTGGCGATGCCCACCGGCACGTTTCCGGCGATGAGGGTGACGGGGCTGCCCTGCTCAAGCCGAGGATACCGCTCGATGAAACGGTGCAGGTACTCCAGTGCCGACCTCTGGGCCAGATCGGCCTGCACGCCCAGGCCGACATTGGCCAGGTGGTCGCCCTTGGGAAAGACCCAGGCATAGCCTCCGGGGGCGAGCTCCGGTCCCAGGTAGTAGTCGCAGCAGTCGGGATCTACGTCAATGCCTGCCAGCAGATATTGGGCGCACGCGAGACAATCGCACGGTCTCAAGACACAGTCCAACCCTTTCCATTGACCCACTCTTGACTCCACGCCGTCGGTCGCGACAACGATCCTGGCCTCGATCTCCAGCTCGCTACGGCCGTCCGTGGCCCTAACGCCTTTCACCGCTCCGTTCTCCGTGATCAAGCCCTTGACTGCCGTCTTTAGCATCACACCCGCTCCGGCTTCCACAGCTTTTTCGGCCAGCACCCTGTCGAACACGCGCCGCTCGAGGACGTAGCCCGTCTCCTCGCCTATGAAAGATCGCACCTCTCCAGTGTCCGAGGTCACAATCCGAGACCGGCTCACCCGCGCTGATATCCAGCGTTCGTCTGGATCCAGGAACGGCAAGAGCATCTCCTGATTGATGCCCTCAGCGCAGCGCACAGGACTGCCGATTTCCTGTCGCTTTTCTAGCAGCAGCACCTCCAAACCTCGTTCCGCGGCATAGCGTGCGGCGGTGGCGCCAGCGGGCCCGGCCCCGACCACTACGACATCGCAACGGAGCCTGCCTTTCTCGGTCGCCGGCGACTCCGTTTCCCACGACAGTGCACCGGTTGGGCAACCGGACACGCACAGCCCACAGTCGGTGCACAGCTCTTCGTCGATCAGCAGCCGCGTCTCAGCCAGTTCCAGAGCCCCGAATGGGCAGATGCTAACGCATCCCCCGCAGTACGCACACACGCTCTGCCTCACCGTTGGCATATTCCCACGCCTCCTCTTGCACTCACGTCGGAAACGAAGAAAGGGATGCCCTCGACATCCCTTTCTGTGTGCAGCGACGTGCGATGGCCCTATGCTAGACCTTCCTCCGCTATCCTCTTCTCGATGTAGGCCACCGCTTGGCCGACGGTCGTGATCTCCTGGGCTTCTTCGTCCGAGATCTCCACGGTACGGCCGAACTTGTCCTCGAAGTACTCCTCGAAGGCCATAATGAGTTCCACAAGGTCAAGGGAGTCGGCCTCGAGGTCCTCCTTGAAGTGCGCCTCTGGAACCACTTTGTCCGCGGCTACGCCGAGTTGCTCGACGATAATCGCCTTGACTGCAGAGAAGACATCTCCCTCAAGCGCTTCGCCCATTGCGTTCACCACCCTTCTTCACCTCGCTTTGTGTACCTTGCTTCTAGCAAGTATAGCAGCGTTGGCTGCGATAGTCAAGCTTGACAACATCCTTCCCAGGACTGATAATAGTCTACGTCACGTCAACATACCTAGAACACTCCTGGGTTCTGGAAGTTACGGAAGAGCCCCCATGCATCAGCACAGAAAGCTCGACCACCTGCGCATCTGCCTGAACCAAGATGCCCAGTTCCCCAATCTCTCTACAGGCCTCGAGAGATACCGTTTTGTGCACCAAGCTCTGCCCGAGATCAACCTTGATGCCATACTCTTGTCCTGCGAGCTCCTGGGGAAGAAACTGCGGGCTCCACTGTTGGTGTCTTGTATGACTGGAGGAACCGACGAAGCTGAGCGCATCAATCTGAATCTCGCGCAGGCTGCTCAGCGACTGGGGATAGCCATGGGAGTGGGATCCTTGCGGGCGGGGCTTGAAGATCCCTCTCTGGCGCGGACCTATCAGGTCCGAGGTGTGGCTCCAGACACCCTGCTCCTGGCCAACCTGGGGGCTGTGCAACTCAACCACGGATACGATGCCGAGGACTGTCTCAGGGCAGTGGAGATGATACAGGCGGATGCTCTGGTCCTGCATTTGAATCCGCTTCAGGAGTGCCTACAGCCAGAAGGCGACACCAACTTCGCCAATCTGCTCAAGAGGATCGAGCAAGTGTGCTTCCACGTGCCGGTGCCTGTGGTGGTCAAGGAGGTGGGATGTGGCATCTCATTGAGGGTGGCGGAGATGCTGCATGCGGCCGGCGTGGCCGCGATAGACGTAGCCGGGGCCGGAGGGACTTCGTGGAGTGCCGTGGAAAGACATAGGGCTCCAGACGACAAGGCCGACAACATCGCAGGTGCTTTCGCTGACTGGGGCATCCCCACCGCTGATTCCATCCTCATGGTGCGACGGGCTGCTCCGCGAGTGTCAATCATCGGCAGCGGAGGGATACGCACCGGGATCGATGTTGCCAAGGTCATCGCTCTTGGAGCACACGCTGCCGGAATAGCGGCGCCCTTGCTTGGGCCTGCGACCGTCGGCGCTGATGAGGTCGTTGGTGTGCTGGAAGAAATCATCGACGAGTTGCGCATTGCCATGTTCTGCATTGGGGCAGCCGATCTGGGCGCACTGAGGGACACCCCTCTATTGCAGAGAATCGATGGAGCGTGAGCGAGGGGATGGTTTTCGAGAACCTGGACGAGTATCTGAACGCCATCGAGCTGGAGATGAGGAACTCGATGGCGGTTTCTGAGAAGGCGCTGGCCCCGTACTACGGTATGATTTCGTACCACCTGGGGTGGGTGGACGAGAGATTCGTCCCGACAGAGCAGGAGACGGGCAAGCGCCTGCGACCCCTGCTGTGCCTCTTGGCCTGCGAGGCTTGCGGCGGAGACTGGCGTAGGGCTGTCCCCGCTGCGGCGGCTATCGAGCTCATGCATAACTTCTCACTGATCCACGACGACATCGAGGACAACAGCCCGCAGCGACGTCACCGCCCGACCGTCTGGAGCCTGTGGGGTCACGCGCAAGCCATCAATGTGGGTGACGGTCTATTCGCCATCAGCCGTCTGGCGCTCCAGCGCCTGGCCGATCGAGGGATCAGCCCGCAAAAGGTTGTCGTCGCCTTTCGAATCGTGGACCAGACTTGCCTGTATCTCACCGAGGGCCAGTACCTGGACCTCGCTTTCGAAGAAGTTGACGGCGTGACGGTGGATATGTACCTGGAGATGATCGGTAAGAAGACCGGCGCGCTCATGAGCTGCGCCACGCAGTTGGGTGCGCTCCTTGGCACGGACGATGAGCGCGTCATGGAGAGCTATGGTGCATTCGGCTATGAGCTGGGGCTACTCTTCCAGATAGTGGATGACATGTTGGGCATCTGGGGTGCTGGCGAAGCTACAGGCAAGGGCGTCGGAGAAGACATTGTCAGTAGGAAGAAGTCCCTGCCTGTGATCTACGCCCTCCAGCGAAGTGATGAACTCCGACACATCTACCGGCGCGAGCGGATGGATGCAGCGCAGCAAGAGGTGGTGATGGAGCGGCTGGAGAGCCTCTCAGCCCGTGAATACGCCCGAGAGATGGCGGTCAAGCACCTGCGTCTGGCTGTGCACACCTTGGAAGACACGGGGGAACGGAACCGAGCCCAGGAAGACTTGAGGAGAATTGCTCAGTTCCTCCTTGACAGACAATACTAGCTGGCGCGTGGCGGCAAGAAGCGCTCGAAGACCTCGTTCCCCAGAAGGCGTCCTCTACCTGTCAGGCGTACGGCACCACCGTTCACCTCCACGAGGCCCAGATCCCTCAGTTCCTTCATCTGATCCGCAAACGCTCCCGCCAGTGACACGCAGAAGCGTTCCTGGAAGTCAGAGAAGGACACACCTTCACGCAGACGTAGACCCAAGATCATGGTCTCGCTCATCTCCGTAGCGCGGTCGATCTCCTCTCGTCCGGCCACGGCTTCCCCTCCGCCAGCTATGCGCTGCACGTACTCCTGCGGCGAGAGCACGTTGTTGTAACGGAACGCCCCATCGAAAGAGTGGGCACCAGCGCCGAAGCCGAGATAGGGTTCATTGCGCCAGTAGACCAGATTGTGTCGGCACTCGTGCCCATTCGCCGCCCAGTTGGATATCTCGTAGTGGATGTAGCCTGCTCTTGCCAGCTCTGCTTCAGCAGTCTCGTACATTTCGGCCGCAAGGTCGGGGTCTGGGGCGGGTAGCTCTCTTCTGGAGATTTCTCCGGACAGGGGCGTGTCTTCCTCGACGGACAGGCAGTACAGCGAGATGTGCTCTGGCCCTAGGCTCATGACGGTTGCGAGGTCAGCTTCCCACTGCGGGAGGTCCTGTGTGGGAAGCCCGTAGATGAGATCCAGGTTGATATTGTGAAAGGCTGCCTTCCGGGCAAGACTATAGGTGTCCATCGCCTCTTTCACGGTGTGGACCCTGCCTAAGATAGCGAGCATTCCCTCGTCGAAGCTCTGCACCCCCAGGCTCAGCCGATTAACCCCCAGCGCTCTCAGGTCCCGCAAAAGGGCAGCGCTCGCACTGCCAGGATTGGCCTCGATGGTGATTTCGGCCGCCTCGGACAACGTATGGTGGTCCGTGCAGGCCTTCAGCACTTGCGCCAGCAGTCCAGCACTGAGCACTGTCGGCGTACCCCCGCCCAGGTAGAGAGATGATACCTGCAAGCGCCCTCGCTCTCGGGTTGACTGGGCGATCTCTGTCTCCAAGGCATCCACGTACGCCTGATGCAAATGATGAAGCCCGGAGTAGGAGTTGAAGCTGCAATAGGCGCACTTCCGCTGGCAAAAGGGGATGTGAACGTATAGTGCCACGCTGTTCATGGCTTCTTGGCGGACGCTGCGCATCCCGCGGAGAGGTCGCGCCTCAGAAGGAGCACGGCCTCCAGAACCCCACCGCCAATGGCCAGCGCCTTGTCGGAGATGGTGAAGCAGTGCTCTCTGATGCCACGCGGGTCAACATCGCCTACCTTCATGCCTTCGGTGACTGCCCGGTTGTCGGCAAGTAGGCCTCGGAGCACCCCGTCGATTTGCGCAATCACAGGCTCGGCGTCAACTTCAGCCACCGCCTCTCTGGCTCTGATCTGCTCTCCGATGTGCCGGCTTCCCACGAATACTCCTGACCTCGGGGCGCGCAGCACCCGTTCTGAGGAGTAGCCCATGATCTCTCCTGGCACCCCAGTATCGGGAGCGGCGCTGCCCTCCAGGATCACTCTCCCCAGGTAGTGGCCCCTCTTGGTCTCCACAACCGCGTGCACGTCGACTCCGGCAACGAAACCTGGGCCCAGCCCTATGACCGTGGGCGCGTCAGTGATTCGGGTGCCGACATTCCTCTTGGCCAGAATCGCGTCCACCACAACGTCGGGGTGCCACTGAGGGATGGTGTAAGCATCGGGGTCTACCATCACGGGTACTTCTCCTTGGGCCAGGATTCGCAGAGCCTGCTCAAGGGAGTCCGCGCGACGTCCCACCACTCCCTCGACTTCGATGGCGCCCTCGGTCACTGCTGACGCGAAGGCCACCGCCCGCCGGATGACCGTCGGCTGTGGTAGCTCAATGACCAAGACCTGCATGCCCGCCCTGCGGAGGCGATAGATGACCCCGCTAGCGAGGTCGCCACCTCCTCTAACCAGTACCTTGATGTCTCCAAGCAAGGCTCTCTCCGTGACGCACCTGTCCAGATTATAGCGCAGGGCGGCGGGACCTACCATTGGACAAGGCAGCACCAAGTGCCTATAATTGGCCTGTCACACTGCCGCACTGGGAGGCGCAGATGCCCGAGCCCTGGCCCCTGATTCGTTCCAGACGCGACAAGTCCTACTGGGTGTTCTCAGTCCGCGCTGACACGGCGCGCTGTCCGCGCACGGGCCAGGAACACGATTTCTACGTACTGGAGTCACCTGACTGGATAAACGTCATCCCTCTCACCCCGGACAACCAGGTCGTTATGGTCAGGCAGTATCGTCATGGTACTCGTGAAATCACACTGGAGATCCCTGGCGGGTTGGCTGCCCCAGGCGACAGTCCAGAGGATGCTGCCCGGCGCGAGTTGCTCGAAGAGACGGGATATGAGGGGGACCAACTGGTCTTCTTGGGCTCGGCTTGTCCGCAGCCGGCCATCTTGAACAACCGCTCCATTACCTACCTGGCCAAAGACGTGCACCTGGTTCGGGTGCCTGACTTGGACGACACTGAGGATATCGAGCTCGTCCTGGTACCCTTGTCGGAGATTCCCGATCTGATTGGCAGTGGCGACATTGACAACGCCATGGTCGTTCTGGCCTTCTACTGGTACTTCCTGCGCGAGGGCGACCGGTCTCGCGGTGCATAGATGAAGAAGTTTGAGCTCTCAACATCAGGCGGCAAGTATCCAATACACTCCCTGTCCATTCTGCTGGGCGAAGACCTCTTGACGTGTCTCTGGGGAGGCCCTAAGCCGCACATCGGCGCAATGGCGCTGGCATTGCCTCGCCCCAGTATTGCAGATCCGACCACCACCAGTTCCACAGCCTCTGTTCTTACCATGTTGGGGCACAAAGAGGACGGACTGGTCAAGGCCGTGGCCGAGCATCTGTCCGCCAGACTGAACAAGAACGTTGTGGTAACTGCTGGCATCCACTGGGACCACCTGAATGAGACTGCGATCCGAGAGATCGAAGACAACTGCGCGCTCCTGGCAGACATGATAGGAGACCAGGCAGAGAGGGAGGCATGAAAAAGCT
Source organism: uncultured Anaerolineales bacterium (assembly GCA_964351925.1). Classification (GTDB taxonomy): domain Bacteria; phylum Chloroflexota; class Anaerolineae; order UBA7937; family B3-Chlor; genus JAUVXJ01. Next base: position 9,993 of record CAYGQI010000050.1, read on the forward strand.
AGTTGTGGGTATGTCCGGTGCCTCGGCCGCCATCTATGGAATCAGAATGCTGCAGGCTCTGCGGGTGGCCAAGGTAGAGTCACACCTTGTCATCAGCGATGCCAGCAAGAAGATCATACCCCTGGAGACCACCTACCAGGTCGCTGACGTGGAATCGTTGGCCAGTCATGTCTATCCCATTGATGACGTCGGAGCTGCCATTGCGAGCGGTTCTTTCAAGGCAAACGGAATGGTGATCATACCTTGTTCGATCAAGACGCTGTCCGCCGTAGCCAACTCATACAATGAGAACCTGTTGGTGCGCGCCGCTGATGTCACCCTCAAGGAGGGCAGGCGCCTGGTGATGGTGGTGCGAGAAGCACCCCTGCATAGAGGGCACTTGCGACTGATGCTGGCGGCGGCCGAGATGGGCGCCGTCATTTACCCACCGACGCCAGCCTTCTACTCCAACCCCCGGACCATTGACGACTTGGTTAATCACACTGTTGGCAAGATCCTTGACCTGTTTGGCATTGAGCACGAACTTCTGAA
>CAYGQI010000051.1:0-10384 GCA_964351925.1 uncultured Anaerolineales bacterium
TCGAGAACAACGCCCTGGATTTCGATGACCTGTTGATGGTCACAGTGCAACTCCTGCGTGGTAACGAAGAGGTGCGCGACAAGTACCAGCGCCAGTATCAACATGTTCTGGTGGACGAGTTCCAGGACACCAACGCGGCCCAGTATGTGATTCTGAAGCTGCTCGCTGCTCGGCATCGTAACCTCTTCGTGGTCGGGGACGAGGATCAGAGCATTTATGCCTGGCGAGGCGCCGACTTCCGCAACGTGCAGCGTTTCAGAGAGGACTACAAGGACGTCCAGGTGGTTCTGCTGGAGCAGAACTACCGGTCCAGCCGGACCATACTGGATGCAGCACACCACATCATCTCGCGCAACTTGGAGCGGGTACCCAAGAGGCTGTGGACGGAGAATGAGCCAGGAGTCCCCGTGACCGCCATGGAGGCCTACGATGAGCAGGAAGAGGCCCAGTTTGTGTTCCAAGAGGCAGAGAGACTGATGGCCGAGGAGGGGTACTCGCCCGGGGACTTGGCGGTGATGTATCGTACGAATGCCCAGTCGCGAGCGCTGGAGGAGGCCTTCGTGCGGGCTGGGATGCCCTACAGGTTGGTGGGGGCGACGCGCTTCTATGAGCGCCGCGAGGTCAAGGACGCTTTGGCCTATCTGCGCCTGATTCACAACCCTCGAGATGCTGTGAGCCTGGCTCGCATCATCAATGTCCCTCGCCGCGCCATCGGGCAGAAGACATGGGATCAACTGGAATCGTGGGCGGAGAGCCAGGGGGTGTCTCTGTTCGAGGCCCTGCAGATGCTGCGCCAGCGGGAGGACGCCCCAGTAGTTGGCAGGGGCCGGGCCAGTCTCCTCAGCTTCCTGGACCTGATGGAGGAGTTCATCGCGGTACGACGAGAGCTCAGTGTGCTGGAGCTACTCGATCTGGTTCTCGACCTGACCGGTTATGGATCGTACGTCCGCGATGGCAGTGACGAAGGAGAGGAGCGCTGGGAGAACATCAACGAGCTGCGCGGTGTGGCCCGGGAATACTCCTCTCTTCCCGTGGAAGAGAGCCTCACCACGTTCCTGGAGGAAGTGGCCCTGGTGTCTGACGTGGACAACCTGGATGAGCAGGTCGAGGCACCCTGCCTCCTCACCCTGCACATGGCGAAGGGATTGGAGTTTCCGTTGGTGTTCATCGTGGGACTTGAAGAGGGCGTGCTGCCCCACAATCGATCCATGGACACTCAGGAGGAGTTGGAGGAGGAGCGTCGCCTGTTCTACGTGGGCATTACGAGAGCGAAGGAGCGTCTATACCTCATACACACCTTCCGTCGGGCGCTGTTTGGCAGGGACGAGCTGAGCGAGCCCTCTCGTTTTCTGGCTGACATACCAGGCGAACTGCTTCAGGGGCAGAGTTTTGCGGATCCTTGGCCGAAGCCTCTCCAGCGGCGTACAGAGACCCAGTTTCGAGACGGCGATCGTGTGCGCCACCCACGGTTCGGAGAGGGGATCGTGCTCAGCAGCAAGATTCTCAGCGACGACGAGGAGGTCACGGTGGTCTTCGAGAGCGTCGGCGTGAAGCGCTGCCTGGTCAGTTTCGCGGGCCTGGAGAAGGCGTGAAGGCGGCTGCTAGGGCTTTGGTGCGGCTAGCTATGCAGGCCGAGGTCTATCCCAGGCTCCAGAGCGCTAGGGAGCGAGAGAGGAAGCCGAGCCTGCTGTTTCCATCACCGGAGTCTGTGGCGGCAGGCTCATCGGTCTCGTCGGCATAGAATGCCAGGCCGATCACTCCTGGCCCGGTGTGAGCACCCATGACCGGCGTGAACGTCGTGATGTAGAACTCCACGCAGTTGAAGCTGGACTGGATCTCTCCGGCTATGCGCTCTGCTTCCGAGAGGGCGTCGCCGTGGAATACAGAGGCGTGGAGGGGGCGATCTCCTGCCTGTTCCCGCATCATGTCTATCATTTTCTCGACAGCCGTATGCCTTGTTCTGACCACGCTCACGACCGTTACTCTGCCATGCTCCAGGTTCAAGATGGGGTTGATTCCGAGCTTTGAACCGAGCAGTGTGGCTGCCTCGCCGATCCGACCGCCCCGGTGCAGATGTTTGAGATCATCCAAAGTGGCGTAGAAGTGAACCCTCGGTATCATCGACCTGGCGGCGGCCTCCACTTCCTCCAGACTCCCTCCGGCCTCGGCTGCTTGTGCAGCAGCCAGGACGACGAAACCTTGTGCAATGGTGGCCAGGCCGGAGTCTATCACGACCACAGGTACCGACGCCGCCTCACGGGCTGCCGTTTGGGCCACACTGACCGTTCCAGTCAACTCGGCTGGTATGTGGATGGAGACGATGCCCTCAGCGGTCTCGCTGAGACGGGCATACACTCTGATGAAGTCTGCCAGGGAGGGCTGAGAGGTGGTGGGATACGCCTTGTTCTGACCAAAGAGCCGATAGAACTCGGCTGGGCTGAGGTCGACGCCATCTCTGTAGGCTTGCCCGTCCCAGATCACGTGGAAAGGCACCACCTGGATGTGATACCTCTCTACGAGTTCCGCCGGCACGCAGGCGACACTGTCGGTGACAACGGCGATCTTACCCATGTCTCTCACCCTTGACTATGATCCACTCTTCATGGAACGCGGAAGCTGCTCCGGATGGTGTCCAGGGATCCATCGACTCACCGATACCCGCAAGAATCCTCTGCGAACACGTTGTACGGCTCGTTTGAGGGCTGAGCGCAGCGACGATGAGCGCTTAGATGTAGCAACCCCTCGCGGCGCCTTGAGATACTCCTCCATCTGCCGTCTGCCCTCGTCTATCATCTCCTCCGTGTGACTCAGATCCCAGAGAGGCAGACCGTAGATGCCGGTGAGGGGGACGTAGTTCAACGTGACGCCCTTGATGCCCTCCGATTCCTGCAACTCGATCTGGAGCTGGCGGGAGAGCACGGTGTTGATGGCCTGCTCGGCAATGCTGAGCAATCCATGTATTTGACGACCCTCCTGCGGCGCATCCACCAGGTGAAGCGCGTAGATCTCTGTGGCCCCCTCAGCAACTGCGATTCTCACGGGAAGGTCGGCCGATATTCCCCCGTCGATGAGAAGCTCATCTCCGCAGGCCCAGGGAGGGAAGAAGGGGGGTAGGGCCGTGCTGGCCATGATGGCGTCAAGCAGGCGCTCCTGCGGGTCATGCCCGAACACTCTGGCTTCACCCGTGTCCAGTCTGGTGGCAACGATGAAGAGCCTCACCGCTTGGATGTCCGCGAACCGCTTCATCCCTGGGGGCAGGCTCCGCTCGATGTGACATCGGAAGCCTTCATTGGAGTACAGGCTATCCTTGCCGGTCACAAACCGCCAGAGCATGGTGAGCCGATGGCGGCGGAAGACTCCATCCTCGTTTGCTGCCAGCCACATGTGGCCGAGATCACGGGCGGTGTCAGGACTGGGGTCGATCGCCAGAAAGGCGGCGTTGATCGCTCCGGCAGACGTGCCCACGAGCATGTCCGGAACGATACCGCGTTCCAGGAGAACCTGGAGGGCTCCCACCTCCAGTGGGCCCCGATTAGCTCCTCCGCTGAGCACAAAGGCAAGCATCTTGTCCTCACCTGGCGAGTTGGCCACATCCGCGCGAAGGGAGGCGCTTTCCCGAGTGTTGCTTCAGAATCTAGCGAACGAGATAGAAGGACATTGCTCCCGCTGCGACCGCAACCGCAACCAAGATAAGCGCTATCGTGACGGCCGTTCTTCGGAACTCAGCACGAGACATTGAATCTCCCATTCGTCTGGGAATATGACTATACCCTCTACTACAATCATACCTTAGAGGGGTGAAGGGGGGCGGCAAAGGAGGTTAATAACTGGTAAAAGAAGACGATGGGAGGCTAGGCTTTCCTGAACCAGTAACCCACGCCGTATTCAGTCATGATGTACTCGGGGTTGCGGGGGTCCTTCTCCAGCTTGTTGCGCAGGCGGCTGATGTACACTTTGAGGTAGTCGATTTCGTCGGTGTACTCCCGGCCCCAGACTTGAGCGAGCAGAGTCTCGTGGGTGAGCACGCGGCCGGCGTTGCGCACCAGGTGGTATAGCAGCCGATACTCAGTACCTGTCAGCGATACTGGCTGTCCATCCACGCTGACATGTCGTCTTTCGAAGTCAATGTGGACCGCGCCGCTGGTGAAGGGGAGTTCATGGCTCAAAGGTATCCCCTGCGCCCGACGTAGGACTGCCTTGACTCGTGCCACCAGTTCCCAGTGGCCAAAGGGTTTGGTGATGTAGTCGTCGGCTCCCAGGTTCAGGCCCATCACCTTGTCTATCTCGCTCCCCTTCGCCGTGAGCACGATGACAGGTACGTCCGAGAAGCGTCTCAGTTCCTTGAGGACCTCGAAGCCACTCATCTCGGGCATCATGATGTCCAGGAGCACCAGGTCCGGCTGTTCCTTCTCGAAGACCGCCAGTGCCTCTTCCCCATCGTGGGCCGCGAGCGCCTCCCAGTCCGGTTCCTGAACTTCGAAGGTCATTCGTAGGAGTTTCACCACGTCGGGTTCGTCGTCTACGATAAGGATCTTCACTTGCTAGCCTTTGTTGAGTTGCCTTTTCACGCTCCACTGCAGGGGTCTACAGCTCCGACGGGTCCTCTCGCTCGGCGGGGAGGACAACGTGGAAGGCGCTTCCCTTGCCGGGCTCGCTCTCCACCCAGATATGCCCACCATGGAGTTCCACCAACTGCCGCGCGATGTATAGCCCTAGCCCGACGCCGGTAGGGCCTCGCGAGCCGGTCACCACGTAGAACTTGTCGAAGATCCGTTCCTGCTGGTCAGTGGGGATCCCAGGCCCGTCGTCCCTTACAGTCAGGCGGAGCTGTCCGTCGTCCTTGGCCAAGGTGACCGCAATATGCCCGCCCTTGGCAGCGAACTTGTGGGCGTTGGAGATGAGGTTAGTAAGCACCTGCTCAATGCGGTGGCGGTCGAGCAACACTGGCTCAAGAGGTTCACGAAGATCCAAATCGATACTCTGCTTCTTGCCGTCCGCCAAGGGCGCGAAGGCTCTCACGGTTTTCTCTACCAGGAGCCGCAAGTCGGTCGGCTGTAGAGAGAGAGTCAGCTGGCCGGCCTCCAACCTGGTCGCGTCCATCAGGTCGTCTACGAGTGCCTCCAGACGCCCCGTGTGATGGCTGATGGTCAGCAGCAGCTCCTTCCTGACCTCGGGCAAGTCTCGGTTCTGGGTGCTCTCGAGCATGTCCACAGAGGTCTTGATGCAGGTGAGGGGCGTACGCAATTCGTGGGACACGACCGAGACGAAGCCCGCCTGGAGCGCTTCCAGCGTTTGCAGCTTCTGCACCTGTTGCCGCTCCCGTTCGTAGAGACGCGCATTGCGGATGGCCAGGGCCGCCTCCTGTGCCAGCGCATTCAGAAAAGCCAGATCACCTTCTGTGAAAGGTTCGTGGGAACGTCTCCCCGCCCACAGCATACCCAGTCTTTCCTCATCGAGCGTCAGTCCCACGATGGCCAGGGACAGTATACCCTCGGCCTGGAGGAAGCGGCGCACGGGACCGGCCTCCGGCGCTGGTGCAAGAAGGACTAGGGGAGCATCGAGGGCGAGGAGCCCGTTCAGGGAACCATCGTCTATGGCCAGTCCCCGCTGAGCAGCACCCGAACCCAGTCCGCTGCTTGCCGCGACCTGCAATCCAGTTCCGTCTTCGCGTCGGAGTAGTGTCAGAGTGACATCTGCGCCCAGCAACTGCCGGCACGCGTCCACCACGGTTTGCATCGTGGGCCGTAGCTCCAGGTTGGTGCTCAGTCGCTGAAACAGATCGTTAAGAGCGGACAGGCGGGCGGACAGCGCACGCTCGCGCTCAGTCTCGGAGTGCTCTCGCCGCAGTTGCTCCAGGAGCAGCCCGCAAAGCAGTGCCACGAGAAGAAGGAGGACCACCTTGCCAGCGATGATAAAGAGTGCATTGGCCGTCCAAATGCCCGCTGGGTTGACAAAGCATGCTCCCACGTAGATCAAACTCAGAATCAGGGACACCAGGGTGATGGCGACGAGATTCAAGTAGAAAGCTGCTCCGCTCACGATGAAGAAGTAGATGATGAAGAAGCCGGAGTGATAACCTCCAGTCAGGTACACGCACAGGGTGGTGATGACCGTATCGACGACCAGCACGTTGAGGGTCTGCCGCAGCCACTTCACATATCGGGCCAAAGCCACCAGTATGACATTGTAGGCCACCGCGGCCAGGGTGATGTGGGTGATGGGCACGATGACTCCAACCTGGGAGCGGTCGAGGAAGGATAAGATCACGGCCAGAGCGAGGGCCAGGAAGCGCAGACTCAAGATGAGCCAGGAGATCCATTCCCTGGGCGCCAGGTAGCGGTCTGCCTCGCTCTTGGCGTTGCGATACGCGTTCCTGATGGTGGTCTGCCCCACTTCAGCCTCTCAGTTGCCCCTGGTAGCGAAGGTCCTTGATTAGCTGGTCTCGGACGGAATCAGCGCCAGGCCAGGCACTACGTCGAGGTCCCACCCTGCCCGCTCGCCTGCCTGGAGTTTGAACCAACCCACGGCTGAGACGCACGCTGCGTTGTCTGTGCAGTGGATAGGAGCCGGGCAGAGCACGGGGACTGGGATGGCCTCTGCCATCCGCCTACGCAGCAAGGTGTTGGCTGCAACCCCCCCTGCCAGGAGGACCTGACGAGCCTTGCTTGCCTCGGCAGCCAGTCTCGTTTTCTCCACTAGGACCTCTACTACCGCTGCCTGGAAGCTGGCTGCCAAGTCTGCTACTGGGAGGTGGTCTGCGGGCCCATATTCACGAACCAGATAGAGGACTGCCGTCTTCAAGCCGCTGAAACTGAAGTCGCAGGTGCCTCGGAGCCACGCTCGCGGTAGGTCGAAGGCCATGGGGTCGCCGTTTTCTGCCGCGTTCTGAATCTCCGGACCGCCGGGGTATCCTAGGCCCAGAAGACGGGCCACCTTGTCGAAGGCCTCGCCGGCTGCATCGTCGAGGGTTTGGCCCAGAGGCTCATATTGCCCATGATCGGTCATCAGCACGAGGTTGGTGTGCCCCCCGGAGGCAATGAGGCACACCAGAGGGAAGAGGATCTGGTCTTTCGAGTCGAGCCAGTTGGCATAGATATGCGCTTCGAGATGGTTGACGCCGATGAGAGGGAGACCAGCGGCGAACGCCAGGCCCTTGGCCATGTTGACCCCCACCAGCAACGATCCGGCCAGGCCAGGTCCACATGTGACGGCGACACCACCAAGCTCGTCGAGGCCCACGCGCGCTTCGGCCAGGGCTCGTTCCACCACAGGTACGATGTGCAGGATATGCTGCCGCGAAGCGATCTCCGGGAAGACGCCTCCGTACAGCTCGTGGATCTTGGCCTGAGAGGCGATGATGTTAGAGGCGATCTCGCGGCCATCCTTGACCACCGCCGCAGCCGTCTCGTCGCAAGAGGTCTCGATACCAAGAACGTAGGTCACAGCGGCATTCTACCACACTCAGCGAGCGGTGAACAAGCCTGGTCGATTGCGCCTGCGATTCGGAGATGCAAGAGGTATTACTCATGCGTTCACTGTGGCGAGTCCGCGTCGCGACGTCAATCGGTGAGTCGTGGCATAGATCCTGCGACTACCTAGCGTGCTCCCGGCACCGCCTCACTGTATTGCGGCTGGCGGCTGCTCGATAGGGGCTAGAAACAGACCTTCCGCAGTGAGTGCAACTAGAAGACCTTGGGCTTCGTCAACGAAAAGGCCTTGCAGACTCCGGAAAACACCCTCCTCGTCTCTGGGCGGGGAGAACTGGCGTACGAAGGCCCCTTCTTTGGTGAGCTGAACAATGCGCCCGGCGCCCGCATCCGCGACGTAGATGTGTTGTGTCTCTGGGGAAGTGTATATAGCCACAGGATTCTGGAGGCTTTGATCCTCCAGCCCACTCACCGAGAGTGGCTCCTCCACGCCGCCCGAGAACCTGAGGATCTTGTTGCCGACGAGGACGTAGATGTAGCCGTCTATGGCCATGTCCACGGCGCCCTCCAGATCCACGACGGTGTCGGGCTGAAAGTAGCTAATGGGGAAGGAGTCATAACTGTTCCCAGTGGGAGCATACTTCAGTATCCGGTCTTCCTGGGCATCCAGGACGTACAGATAGCCGGAGTACCCGTCGATGAGGCGCGGATCGCCCCAGGCGTCGCTGTCGGCGAAGGACACCTGAGTAAGACCCTGGGAGCTATCCAGTTGCAGGAGTGACGCACCGTTGACCAGAATGAGCAGGCTAGCCGTCTCCCGGCCGCTTCCTTCTCCAACCCAGGCGAAATCGGTGAGTTCCTCGATGACTAGGCCGGCAGGCTGGTCGCTGGGACTGAGCAGCACCGTGCCTGCGGCTGCGTCCAGGATGCCGCGGATTTGATCCGCCTCGTAGCTGTGGAGCGTCTGCGTGCTTTGGTCGATGACGTAGATCTGATTGTCGTGCAGGAGTACGTGTCTGGGCTGGCTGGAGGCATCAGGGAAGGGAACTTGCCCGGAGAACACGAGGCGCACGACGCGGTTGACGGCATCCAGGGCCACAAGCGCCTCCTCGCGCAAGGCAGTTGCCTCGGCGTGGCCGGGCTTCAGTGCCAGGGCGTCGTCCAGGTATCCCAGTGCCGCTGCCAGGCTACGCCTGGTATCGGCCGGAGTCTCGCTCGTCTGCGCCAACTGTATCTCGGCTTGAGCATCTTGGATGAGTTGCGACACCTGGGAATTGCGGGCCTGGGTGCGCATGGCCAGGCCTCCAGAGACCGCCGCGACGATGGCGATGATGGCGAGGACCAGGAGAAGGGGTAGGCGCGAGCTCTTCTTTCCTGATGTCACCTCCACTAAGGGGTGGACATATGGCCCCGCTACGTCTGCGCGTACAGGCTCGGACTCAGGAAGCATACGTTTAGTGAGCGTCCCCATACCTTGAAGGAGACTCACCAGGCCATTTCTCACTCCGCGACCGAGCTTATCCAGGAGGCCGCTGGACAACAGCCAGGAGAAGAAGACCTGCACTCCTCTCGCCAGGCCGGCGAAGAGGGTCAGAATCCGCGCGCCAAGGGCGAGCAGCACGGCGACCAAACCCGCCGCGAAGCCCTTTGCCGGCGGGCGCGTCGATCGCTTCTTTCCGGAAGGGACTCCGGCCGGCCTGGTCTGCGCGCGCGCTGTCCTCTCATCGAAACGCACCGGCTTCGAGCGTGGGACTGACTCCATGGCCGCCGCTCGAACCTCGATCAGGAGTACAGAGAGGTCGGTGTGAGAGGCCAGCGACCTGAGGGTATCCAATAGTTGACGGGGTCCTCCTTGCGCAGCCCTTGCCACTCGCCTTTCGCTGGCGATCCGTGGCAGCCCGCTGGAAGCCAGGACAATGAGGTCGCCCTCTTCGATGGAGCAGTGGTACAGTCCAACCTCTCTAAGGAAGTCGTCCACACCCAACGGGGCAAGGGAGCGGTGCTCGGCCGCCATCGTTTCGATCGGGGTGTCCATGGCGGATGGCGGAAAAACCCGAACGTCTCCTTGACGCAGGACGTAGAGCTGTGCCTCGCCTGCCAAGCCCATGTATAATTCGTTCCCCCGCAACACGACGCAGCACGTCTCGCCAAACCTCTGCCACAACGGCAGCGATTCCAGGTTTCTGGCGTAGAGGAAGTGATTTCCTGCCCTGATGGCCTGTCGTAGGCCATTGGTGACGCCGCCCGTGACCCGTGAATAGGCTTCGACAATGACGTCGATCAGCTCTCGGTGGATGGCCTCTTTGCCCACAGCCTCGCCGCTGACCTGGACCAGCACGTAGACGTTTCCTTTGCCTCTGCCGGCGGGAATATCCGCAGACACCTCCGCGAAGCCCGTGTCGCCGGCTGCGGCTCGCTCAGTCCCCGATGCGATGCTCAGCTGGGTGACCTCTGCCCTCAGTTTGGGACTCACGGTTCACCTCCTGCCCCGTCCAGGCCAACGCTGGACCACCGGGTATTGGCTGCTATCCATAAGTCGGGTTTGCACCTGGAACCGTCGCTGCCATCTTCCACGATTGCTGTTCTACACTCCGGGGAGGATAACCGAAGAAGCTCTGCGCGACTCGACCGCTGCTGGTTCGTAGTGTTCCCCCTCCCGCTAGAGCCATCTCGCAGGGCCTGGAGCGCCGAGCCAGGCATCGAATATGGGATGGCCACGCGCACGTGGCCCAGCGCCGTCGTGTTGCCAGAGGAGCTTCTGCACACCATCACCAGAGCCTGCTAATCGCTGGGTGTCGCCCTGAGCTCTCCGGTCAGGTATTGGTCCACCAGTTCGCGAATGATCCTGCTCATGGTGGTACCTTCTTCGGCCGCTTTCTTCTTGAAGGCAGTGTGAGTCTCCCTGGAAACCCGTATCATGATGTTCTTGTCTTTTCTCATCACGGCCTCCGTGTATA
>CAYGQI010000052.1:0-10268 GCA_964351925.1 uncultured Anaerolineales bacterium
GGTGTTCACTACCGCTAACCAGGCAACCATCATCCAGTGCCTTGCACTCGGTTACAGGAACCTCTGGGCCGAGACTTCCGTCATGAGTAGCAGCACAGCTCCGAGGCCCCTGCTGACCGGGACTACCAAGAAGGGGCCCCCATCGCCCCGCCAGTTGATGCCTCAACCGAGGATCGAAGAGCCCGCAACGGCCAGCAGGCCGACGTACCCATCAGCTCTCGTCGTCTCGGACTGGCAGCGATCCGACCAGCCTGGGTCCTTGTCGCGATCGGCGCCTCGCGGCAACGTCTCACAGATGCTATAATTGCCGCACAGATGCAAGGTCGGATCGTTTGTACCGCTCTGGCCGGGGATGAGGGCTATAGTAGCATACAGCTCGCAGCAAGCCCCTTCTTCTGGATGAGCCAACCAATGTGCCAAGGCCAGATTCCGAGAGCAGGGTCGACGATTCGCCATCTAGATGCGGAGGGACCACACGCGTCGCATCGAACTATCCGTCTTTCTGAAGCGACGGTCGATTTATGAGGCACTACACTGAGCCACTTTCCCGACACGCGGGGGCGGCGGAAGAAAACTCTAGCTAAGTGACTGCGAGAGAACTCGCCTGAGATCGCCGCCAGCGGGGTCCGCCTACCGCTCCTCACCACCCCCCCCAGGAAACACTCCACGGTCACGGCGCCACACTCGCGCCTAGCAGCCTTGCCAGGAGAGGGAGCCGAGCGTCGGACCCAGCGGGGGAGCGGACACTACACAAGAACAGCCCGCCCGGCATCGTGGCAGAGGGTGCGGCCCGCGTTCACCTTCGGGTCTAGCAGAGGTCGCTGCTGCCGGAAACGGTGGCACCGGGTCGCCGTGGCCGACGATCTGCAGCAGGGAGTGAGATGACTAAGGGTTTCTTTGAGGAAGTGTATCGGATCGTATCCATGATTCCTCGAGGCCAAGTGGCAACCTATGGCCAGATTGCCGCCTACCTCGGTAACACTCGAGGGGCACGCACGGTGGGCTGGGCACTGGGCTCACTGCCAGAGGGGCTGGACGTGCCCTGGCATCGTGTCGTAAATGCCCAAGGGCGCATCAGCGGGCCGCCCCATGGACAGCGAGCTAGCGAACAGAGGGCGATACTGGAGGAGGAAGGCATTGCTTTCGACGATACCGGCCGCATCGATTTGGCAGGACACGGTTGGACGATGCCGCAATGAGTGACCCGGGCCCTCACTACCGCCGCAACTTCGCCTGCATGGTGGGCGACTGGGTGTGTTTTGTCACCGGTATGGCATTCATCAGCTACACCACTGTCATACCGTCATTCGTTAACCAGTTGACCGATTTCGCTCCTCTGGTCGGACTCGCAGCCACCTTGCCCAACGGAGTCTGGCTTCTTCCACAGCTTGTCGCCGCGAACTATGTCGGTGGCAGAGAGAGGAAAAAGCCATGGTTCATCGCCATGGCGCTGGTTGGGCGACCCATGTATCTCGTAGTGGCGCTATTCGCGTTGTTCGCCGGCAAGAGCTATCCCTGGATTCTACTTGCTGTCTTCCTCCTCGTGGAAACGGCCTTCTCCACGCTCGACGGGATGGCAACCGTGGCCTGGTTCGACGTACTGGGCAAGGTCATACCTGCCCGGAGACGTGGCCGTTTCTACGTGGCTGCGCAGGGCCTCAGTGGCCTGCTCTCCGTGGGTGCGGGCGTCGTGGTTGCGCGCCTACTTGGTCCTGGCGGGCCGCCCTTCCCTCAGAACTACGGCCTGCTGTTCCTGGTGTGCTGTGCCCTGCTGATGCTGTCCCTCGCCTCCTTCACCTTTGTCAAGGAGCCAATCCAGGAGGTGCGCCGTGAACGAGAGCCGTGGCGTGCCTATCTGCCCCGTCTGGCTGGCCTGTTTCGCGAAGATGAGCAGCTACGGCTGATCAACCTGGTTCGTCTCCTCGCAGCACTCGGCGGGCTGGCGGCGCCCTTCTACGTGATTCACGCCACAGACGTGCTTGGCATAGGCAGTGAAAGCGTCGGCCTGTTTGTATCCGCCCAAATGCTGGGAAGTGTGATCGCCAGTCTAGCCATGGGCTACCTCAATGAGAGATCCGGCAGCAAGATCGTCAGCCAGCTGACTCTGCTGCTGGGGGTGGGCAGTCCCATCTTGGCCCTGGCCGTGCACTACTTCCCACCGCCGGAAGCCATCGCAGCCTACGTCTATGCGCTGGTATTCGTCTTCATCGGTGGAAACTATGCTGGCTACATGCAGGGCTTCATGAATTTCGTGCTGGACATCGCCCCGCCGGAAGAAACGCCGGCCTATGTAGGCTTGTACAACACCCTGGGGGGCACCGTGGTCTTCATGGTGCCTCTACTCGGCGGATGGCTGCTGCAAGTCACGTCATACCCCTTTCTCTTCGCTGCGGCGACGGTAGGAACCATTGCTGGCCTGGTGCTATCCCTCAGACTGAGGGAGCCCCATAGGCACTAATGGTGCTGGCGACAAACGATGGTCGGAAGCAACCATCTACAGGGTAATCGCACTCAGTATCATCAAGGGGAGGCTCCATGAGACTCGATGGACGGGCACACGATGAGATGCGTCCGGTGGTCATCACCCCGGGGTATCTCGACTACCCTGAAGGATCTGTCCTGATCGAGATGGGTCGCACCCGCGTCATCTGCACCGCCTCTGTGGAGGAGCGAGTGCCCCTCTGGCTACGCGATCACAGCCAAGGCTGGGTCACAGCAGAGTATGGGATGTTGCCTCGTGCCACCCATCAGCGCTCACCACGTGAGACGAAAGGGCCCAGAGCCCGCACCCAGGAGATTAGACGCCTCGTCGGACGATCGCTCAGGGCTGGCGTGGACTTGACGCTCCTGGGGGAGAGGACAGTAACCATCGATTGCGATGTCATTCAGGCTGACGGTGGTACCCGCACCGCATCCATAACGGGAGGATACGTGGCGCTGGCCATAGCGCTCCGTAAGCTCATCAAAGGAGGTCTCCTGTCACCCAGAGTGCTTGGGTCGCCTATCGCTGCCGTTAGCGTGGGTGTTGTACAGAACGAGGTACTCCTGGACCTGAACTACGACGAGGATTCTCAGGCTCAGGTGGATTTCAACGTGGTGATGAATGGCGCCCATGAGTATGTGGAGATTCAGGGAACCGCAGAGCAAGGTACTTTCTCGCGGGAAGCAATGAACCAGTTGCTCGAGCTAGCGGAAGGGGGGATCGCGGAGTTGCTCAAGCTCCAGAGGGGAGCTTACTCCAGTTAGCCAGCTCTTCTCAGGCCAGAGGCCCTTTCTTGTGGGCGTGCGCTTCCAGGGAAAGCTCAATGATCTTGTCGATGAATTCCATCGGGCTCATGCCTGCCTCGGCCGCCTGGTGGAAGATGCAGGTAGAGGGGGTCATACCCGGCAGCGTGTTGGACTCGGTGACGATCACCTCCCCGTCGATCACGAACCCATCCATCCGAGCGTAGCCCTTCAACCCAAGAGCCCTGTAGGCGCGCACCATCACTTCCTGCACCTTCTGGATCGTCTCCTGCGGCAGCCTGGCTGGTGTGATGTTCTCTCCCTCCCCCGGCAGGAACTTCTCCTCCACCGTAAGGAAATCGCCCTTGCGAACGGTCTCGGTGGGCGGTAGCGCCGTCAACTCCCGATTCCCTATCACAGCACAGGTAATCTCCATGCCCACCAGCGCCTCTTCCACAAGCGCAGCAGTGTCCCACCTGAAAGCGTTCTCCAGCGCCGTACCCATGTTGCTGGCTGCGCGCACTACCGATAGCCCGGTGCTACAACCTTCGCGAGTCGGCTTGACCACGCAGGGATACCCGAGGGAGTCCTCGACACGGCCCAATATCTCTTCCGCCTCCTCCTCCCACTCCCTCTCGGTGATGGCCAGGTACTTGGGTACCTTCATCCCCGCCGCCGACAGCAGCTTCCGCTGCATGTGCTTGTCCATCCCGATGGCCGAGGCCATCACTCCAGACCCGGAGTACGGTATTCTCACCAGTTCCAGAAGACCCTGAAGGCAACCGTCCTCGCCGTACTTTCCATGCAAGCCGATATACAAGAAATCCGCGACGGATCCCAGCTCCTCGTAGGCGATTCGAGTGGCTTCCCGCTCCAGGCGCTCCGTTATGTCCAGTGTTGTATTCTGCACCAGTAGCTGCAACGGTATCACCCAGAAACCCCCATCGGAGTCCAGGAAAATCGGTATCCCTTCATACTTCTGAGGGTTCAGGTTGAAATAGATGTTGCGACCGCTTTCCAGGGAGATCTCCCTCTCGGAAGATATGCCCCCCAAGATCACGCCCACTCTTAGCTTTGCCGCCCCACTTTCTTCGCCCATCCGCCCCATGCCTGTCGCTGCGGCCCTAGAGCGGCCCTCTTTTGGTGGCATGTGCCTCTCTCGCCAACTCTATCATACGATCGAAGAGCATCATCGGATTGAGTCCGATGTCCGCCGCTTGGTGGAACAAGAAAGATGAAGGATTCATCCCGGAGGATGTGTTCGGGTCAGTGATCAGGATACGAGCCCCATCCACCAGAAACCCGTCAATCCTGCCGTAGTTGGTCATTCCCAGCGCCCGGTAGGCCTTCAGCACCTCTTGCTGGATCTTCTCCAGCACCTCCTTGCTCACCCGGGCCGGCGTTATCTTCTGGGACTGCCCCGGCATGTACTTGTCCTCGTAGGTCAGATAGGGGTTGGACGTAGCCGTCTCGGTGGGCACCATAGGTTGGAGCTCGTCGTTGCCCAACACTATACATGAGAACTCCAAACCCTCCAGGCGTTCCTCCACCAGCGCCAGGTTATCCCAGGAGAAGGCCTCTCTCAAGGCATCGTCGATCTCGCTCTTCTCGTTGACGACCGACACACCGATGCTCGAACCTTCCCGATCTGGTTTGATCACGCAAGGCAGGCCAACGGTCTCCATGATCTGGGCGCGAACCGCTTCGGGATTCTCCGCCCAATCCAGGTCCTCAACCAACAACTCCCGGGCCACCTCGACGCCCGCGTGCTTCAGCACTCTGTGTGCCATGTGCTTGTCCATGCACACGGCCGACGCCAGGACTCCGGAACCCGTGTAGGGGATACGGAGCAACTCCAACATACCCTGCACACAACCATCGTCCCCGTATTTGCCATGAAGGGCAATGAAGGCGAAGTCAATAAGCGAGGGCAGTTCCTCGTAGTATACCCTGGTCGCTTCTCGTTCGAGCCGCGCCAGAATGTCGGCCGTAGTGTTCTGGATCAACAACTTCTGGGGGATGTGCCACAGACGCCCCTCCAGATCCATAAAAAGAGGAACGACGGAGTATTTCTGCGGGTTGAGATGTACACACACCTGCCGACCACTGGCCAACGAGGCCTCTCTCTCGGCAGAGATCCCACCCAACATGACTCCCACGCGCATCACAGGCATGATTCGGTCCGCATGCGTGTTCCCAGACTCGAGCCATTATAGCAACTGGAGCAGCAGCAGGCAAGAAGAGCAGACCGCTCTTGTGGGACGGGGGGCAGTGGGCTCAGTTCTCATACCCGCTGACGGCTTGACGCAATGCCTCGGGAACAGGCACCGGTTGGCGGGTGACCCCATCTACGTTGACAGCCACTATGTGGCCGGTGGCGACCAGGCGATCGGACCCGTCTTTGCAGATCGAGAACTCGAAGGTAAGACTGCTATGGCCAATGCTCCCTATGCGCGCATGCACGTCGAGCATATCATCGAAGTACGCAGGAGCGTGGTGCTGGCACCGGGACTCTGCATAGAGCAGATCCATCCCATCATCCAAGAGGTCCTGGTAGCTGTATCCGATGGCCCTCATGTATTCCAGCAAAGCCTCGTCGAAATAGGTGTAGTAGTTGCCGAAGAACACGTGACCCTGGGCATCCGTCTCCGCGTACCTGACCCTGAGCGGATAGCAGCACTTGAACTTCTCACCCGCCATGTTGCGCAGCCTCCGGCACCGGTTCACCCACTAGTGCTCTCCAGTTAGGGGAACAAACGTGACGCCCCCCTTGTTATGATACTCAACCTCTTGCCCCGCCTTGGTGATCAGCCACAGCGTCTGATACCAACCTACAGGCCCCACCGGAATCACCATCCTACCACCATCTTTCAGCTGCCCGACAAGGGACTGGGGAACGTGATCTGGCGCTGCCGTCACGATTATGGCGTCGTATGGAGCATACTCCTCCCAGCCATAATATCCATCAGCGTTCGCGGAGACTACGCTGCCATACCCGAGCCTGTCCAGACGTTCCCGCGCTGACTTGGCCAGTTCGGGGATGATCTCCACCGTGTACACCTCATCGACTATCTCAGCCAGGACGGCAGCCTGGTAACCCGAGCCGGTCCCGATCTCCAGGACTCTGTCACCTTCTTCCAGCTCCAACAGCTCCGTCATTACTGCCACGATGTACGGCTGCGATATCGTCTGGCCGTGCCCGATGGGCAAGGGTCCGTCCGTGTAGGCCTGGGACACGTAGTCGTCGGGCACGAACTCGTGGCGCGGCACCGCTTCCATCGCGGTCAGAACACGCGGATCTTGCACTCCTCTGGACCGAATCTGGTGCTCCACCATGCTCCTCCTGGCCTCCGTGTAGCTGTCCTCCTGGATCTCAGGGGCGGCTGTAGGGAGCGTATCGGTCGTCGCGGGAGACGGCGGTGGCTCCACGTGCACTGGCCCCGGCGCTTGATTCAGGCGTCCCCAGGCAAGCACCAGGAAGGCGGTGAGAAGAATGCCCGCCAACAGAATAAGTAGCAGTTGGCCCGTCCTGTGCCCCATCTCGTCTCTCTCGCAGTGCCGCTTGGCAACCATACCGATTCTACCACCGTCACGGGACCACATCAAACGCACCACCCTTGACCACGGGGTGGGACGATGATAAAATGTCTCTGGTAAACCACCGCGACTGGGGGAGCATTTGCAGGAATGCCAGACACCATGAAAGCAGTGGTGAAGCAAACGTCAGGACCTAGAGCAGAGCTGACAAGGATAGACATCCCTAGGCCCGGCCCCGGAGAAGTCCTCGTCAAGATCAGAGCCACCTCCATTTGTGGTACGGACCTCCACATCTACCAGTGGGACCCCTGGGCGGCCAGCCGCGTCAAGCCGCCCCTGATCTTCGGACATGAGTTCGCTGGCGAGGTATTCCAGTTGGGAGAAGGCTCCACCACTCTCAAGGTGGGAGATCACGTCTCTGCCGAGACCCACATCGTGTGCGGGGTTTGTTACCAATGCCGCTCTGGTCAGGCACACATCTGCCAGGACGTGTCCATCATCGGAGTAGACCGGCCCGGCTGTTTTGCCGAGTACGTGGTCATCCCTGAGCGCAACGCCTGGCTGAACCCGCCCGAGATGCCCGACGACGTCGCCTCGGTCCAAGAACCCTTCGGGAACGCGGTGCACACAGCTCTGTCTACAGACCTCGTGGGCAAGGCCGTACTGGTTGCCGGGTGTGGCTCTATCGGCCTGATGGCCATCGGCATCGCTAAGGCCGCCGGAGCGGCCCTGGTAATCGCAACGGAGGTCGTCCCCTACCGCATCGATCTGGCGCGAGCAATGGGGGCAGACCTGGTGCTCAATCCCCGAGAGACGGATGTAGTGACCGAGATTATGACGTGCACGCGCGGCACTGGTATTGATGTGCTTCTGGAGATGTCTGGAAACCCCTCGGCGATACACGAGGGGTTTTCTGTTCTTCGTCGAGGCGGCTACGCGGCTCTGTTGGGTATCCCTGCCCAGCCGGTGGAGTTCGACCTGGCCAACGAAGTAGTTTTCAAAGGCGCCACTGTCTACGGCGTAACAGGTCGCCTGGTGTGGAAGACCTGGTACCAGACCAGAGCCCTCTTGGACTCCGGCGCGGTAGACGTGAAGCCGATCATCACGCACCGGCTCCCCCTCGAGGAGTTCGAGGCGGGCATGGAGCTGATGCGGACCGGCCAGTGCGGTAAGGTTGTGCTCTTTCCGTGAGCAGTGACTGCGAGAAAGGACTGTGACATGGCAAAAGACAAGGTGGAGTTCATCAGAGAGGACATCAAGGGACTGAAGGACCAGGGACTGTACATCACTATCCGGACCATCGGCTCCGCTCAGGAAGGGTGGGTCACGGTGGACGGCAAACGCGCACTGAACTTCTGCTCCAACAACTACCTGGGTCTGGCCAACCATCCCAGGATGAAACAGGCCGCCAAGAAAGCCATAGATGACCTCGGTGTCGGGCCTGGGGCCGTCCGGTCCATTGCCGGTACAATGAGCATACACCTGGAACTGGAAAGGCGTCTGGCTGAGTTCAAACAGGTGGAAGGGGCTATCTCCTTCCAGTCAGGCTTCAGCGCGAACCTGGCGGTCATCCCTGCTCTCATGGGAGGGGAGGACATCATCTTCTCAGATGAACTCAACCATGCAAGTATCATAGACGGCTGCCGCCTCTCTCGGGCCAAGGTCGCTCGCTATGAGCACTGCAATCCGGACTCCCTGAGACACGTGATCCAGCAAGAGACCGCTTACCGGAGGCGACTTATCGTCAGCGATGGCGTCTTCTCCATGGATGGGGACATCGCCCCCATGGACGCACTGGCCGACATCGCGGATGAGTACGGTATCCCACTGATGACTGACGACGCCCACGGAGAAGGCGTGCTCGGCAGAGGCGGTCGAGGCATCGTTGACCACTTCAACGTTCACGGCCGCGTGGACATCGAGGTTGGGACCCTCTCCAAGGCCTTCGGCGTCATGGGAGGATACGTGGCTGGCAAGAAGGAAGTCGTGGAATGGCTTCGCCAGCAGGGACGCCCCTTCCTGTTCTCCAGCGCTTCTACGCCAGCTGACGTAGCAGCGTGCATTGCCGCCGTGGACCTGCTGGAGGAATCCACCGAGCTGGTAGACAGGCTGTGGGAGAACACCGGCTACTTCAAGGCAGAGATGAGGAGGCTGGGCTTCGACACCGGTCGCAGCGAAACCCCCATCACCCCCATCATGCTGGGCGAGGCACCTCTCGCTTTCGCCTTTTCCACGAAGCTGTTTGAGGAAGGCCTGTTCGCCATGGCACTGGGCTTTCCCACCGTGCCCAGAGGCAGGGCGCGGATCAGGGTGATGCTCTCCGCGATGCACAGCCAGGACGACCTGGACAAGGCACTGGGGATCTTCAAGAAGGTGGGCGAGGAGCTAGGTGTGATCTAGCAGCCGTTGCCCTTCACCCCGTGGGGGTTCCTCAGGAGAACCACGGAGACCATCATCATCACCGCAATCATGACCGCCGAGACCATGAACGGTAGAGCCGGGCGCGAGGTGTACAACCAGGCAGCCATGTAGGGAGCTAGTACCCATGGCAGCCCCATGGCGGTGTTCAGCAATCCGTAGGCGAGGCCGGAGGCGGTCTCGCCTATTACTTTGCCCATCTGCCCCAGGGCCAGCGCTCGACACGCGTTGAAGGCCCCTCGCAAGAAGAAAGAGAGAGCAAGAAGCGGAATGGCCTGGAACCTCAGAAGAAGCAGCAACGACACCAGTACCAGAGCCTGACCCACGACCAGTCCTGCCACACCCTCCGACAGTTTGCCCAGTCCCACGCCCAGTACAGTGGCCCCCAGTGCATGCGCTGAACCCAGGAAGCCGATCCAGACCAACTCGAGACCGACCACTTCCTCGAGGTAGTTGGGTGCGAAAGGTTGTCCCAAGAACATGGCGAGGAAGATGAAGACGCTGACGGCGCAGATGATCATCAGACGGCTGTTGGAGAGCACATCCCGTAAGCCGAAGCCAGCCGTCGTGGGGGCCACGGGCTGCTCCCTCACAGCAACCACCAGCACGGTGGAGACCGCATAGAAGGCCGCAGCCGTACAAAGAGCCAGGGGAAACCCAACCCTTTCAGCCAGGAAGCCGCCCACGGTGGGGAAGATTATCAGTCCCACCGCAAAAGCAGCATACATCAGGCTGAAGTTCCGGTTGAGATCCTTTCTCTCAGAGTCATGGGCGACATAAGCATGGAAGGCGGGAAGGCAACCGGTGGAGCCCCAGTAGAGCAGGAAGCCAACGATGGACTGACGCCAGTCACGGGCCGAGGCCAGGAGCAGTACCGCCACGGTGCCCATCACGCTGCCACCCACCATCATTTTCTTGCGCCCGTAACGATCAGCCAGGATGCCTGAGGGAACAAGGATCAAGACCATGAGCACGGGGGCCAGCGACAACACGAATCCGATCTCCAGAGAGTCGGCGCCCAGGCTCTTGATGTACAGGGGCTGCACGTAGAACCAGAGACCCTCGCCAGCTCCCCAGAACAGCATAGA
>CAYGQI010000053.1:0-3493 GCA_964351925.1 uncultured Anaerolineales bacterium
ACCCGAGCAGGGCGCCGATGAAGGTGCCCGTGCACCTGGCGCAGAGGGGCAACTGGCGCCCGGCCATGTGGAAAGAATGACTAGGGATGCGCCCGCATATGGCGGACCCGGCCACGTCCAGCTTGTCCAGGAAGGGTAGCGGCCACAGCGGAGAGAACAGGAGCAGTAGGATGAAGCCCACAACCCCCACTACCACCCAGGTGATAGTACGCCCACGGTAAGACCCCTTCACCTCACAATCCCGTGCCGTTTCGTCCAACAATGTGCTCCTCCAGGGATACTCCCGACCGCCCCTTTTCGCGTCGGAGTATCAAGCGCTAACCAGCGCACTCTGCACGAAGTCCAGACATCTTAACAGGTTATCCCTGACGCGACCAGGACGCCAGGCCTCCAGCGCGAAAGGGCTGACCTCGACGGTGATAAGGCCCTGATAGGAATCAGTCCTCAGGCGCTCCAGCAGTGGTATGAGGGGCAGGTCTGCATCCCCGGGTACCTGGTGGTGCTTGAAGTAGCTGTGCAGGTTGAACCAGGGAGGGATGGACAGGCCTCGCCGGTAGTCGCTGAGATGAACATTGACCAACCTGCTTCCCAGGGCCTCATAGGCTTCGAGCAGGTCATACGGAAAGGATGCGGCATGGGCGGTGTCCAGGGTCACGGCGAGATCGTGTTCCTCTGCGAATTTGCGCAGATTGCCAGGGGTACTGAGCGCGTACCGTCTGTCGCTGGGCCGGAACACGGCCTGGTTCTCCACGCACAGCCTGGTGGATGACCCCTTCAATTCCTCAACACATGCCACGACGGCGTCCACGTACTCGGGACCAAGGCCTTCGTTCAGAGCCAGTGCCTTCGGCGCATGGATAACGATGTACTGGCAAGCCAGGTCCTGTGCCACAGGTATCATCTGCGGCAGCAGCTTGTGATGCTCTCTCCTCTGCGGCGTGGGGATCATGGGAGGATGGAGAGTAAAGACAGGCAGACCGTACTCCTCCGATAGCTTTCGCACATACTTGCTGCCCCTGGCGCGCGCCTCCAGACTGAGAGCTAGTTCCAGCCCTTCAAAACCCGTGTTCCGGGCGAGAGCGAAGATGTGGCGAAGGGGGTAGAGGTACAGCGAGGCCGTGGAGAGGGCGATTCTCAATGCCCGGACCCTGCCGACTGTTCGTAGAGGCGATGCTCGATGATGTATCTCTCCACCTCTTCCGGCACCTGATACTTGATGGGCAGACCCTCCTTGACTCGCCGCTGAAGATCGGAAGAGGAGATATCCACCTCCGGCATGTCTATGATCTCCACGCGGGAGGATATGCCAGGCACGGAGGCTTCAAGCCGGCGCATGTCTACCTCGAAGCGGGGCCGTGAGACCGCTACGAGATGGCACAACCGGATGAGCCGTTCCGGTTGGTGCCAGGTGGGCACCTCCACCAGTGAGTCGAGCCCCATCACGAAGAACAACTCGCTGTCCGGCCCCCACTGTTCCTGGAGCATGGAGATGGTGTCCACGGTGAAGGACGGGCCGGGGCGATCCACGTCCACAAGGGAGATTTCGAAATGGGGGTTGGAGGCTATGCCCAGCCTCACCATGGCCAGGCGGTGTTCGACGGGAGTGACGTCCTCGTCCAGCTTGTGGGGAGGTAGAAGGGCTACCACGAAGAGCACCTTCTCCAGGTTCACTCTGACCCGTGCCTCCTCCGCTGCTGCCAGGTGACCGTAGTGTATGGGATCGAAGGTTCCACCTATGACGCCTATCCTCTGCAATGTGCTCTCCTATGACCACTCTAGCTCTGTTTCGCCGACGTACACACTGTCTCCCTCTTTCACCCCAGCCTCCTCCAAGGCCTTGGTGACGCCCAGCCCTTCCAGGGCGCGATGCAACCGGCGCACGCTCTCGTCGTAACGCCAATCCGTTCTGGCTACCAGCCGCTCCAATTGCCTGCCCTCTACTCGGAACACACCATTCTCCACGGAGACGGTGAAGCCATCGTCTTCCTCCTGGGGGCGAAAAACAGCTGTCTCCTGCGGAGTCACCTCTGGTTCTTCGGGCAAGCCCTCTAGCAGTTGCAGCACCTGGTACAGCATCTGCCGGACACCTGAGCCAGTGGCGGCTGAGATGCAACAAGCCGGCACTCCTCGCCGGGCCATCTCCTCCTCGATCAAGGGCCACAGCTCCTGAGCCTGAGGCAGGTCCATCTTGTTGAGCACCACCAGCTGAGGCTTGTCGGCCAGCCTGGGGTTGAAGAGAGCCAGTTCCTCGTTGACGCTGTCAAGATCCTGCAACGGATCCTCAGAGGCCCCATCCAGCAGGTGCACCAGCATCCTGGTACGCTCGATGTGGCGCAGGAAGTCGTGACCGAGGCCAGCACCCTGGTGAGCGCCTTCGATCAAGCCTGGGATATCCACCATCACGAAATCCCGGTCGTCTACGCTGACCATCCCCAGGTTGGGCACCAGGGTGGTGAAGGGATAGTCGGCGATCTTGGGCCGCGCCGCACTGACAGCAGCCAGGAGGGTGGACTTCCCAGCATTGGGACACCCCACGATGCCCACGTCAGCCAGGAGCTTGAGCTCGAGGATCAACCATCGCGAATCTCCGCTTGCCCCTCGCTCCGCGATGCGAGGGGCCTGATTGGTGGGGGACGCAAAAGCGGCGTTCCCCAAACCTCCGCGGCCACCTCGGGCCACGAGCACTTTGTCTCCGGCGGTCTTGAGGTCGGCGAGAAGCTCCTCCGTCTCAGCGTCACGGATCAGGGTGCCCGTGGGCACGGGGAGGGAGATGTCCTCGCCCTTGTGACCTTGCTTGTTCTTGCCCTGCCCATGGCCGCCGCGACCCGCCTTGAAATGGCGCCGTCCCTTGAAGTTGATGAGAGTGTTCAGGTGGCGGTCTGCCTCCAGGTAGACGTTGCCGCCGGGACTTCCATTGCCACCGTTGGGGCCGCCCAGAGGCACGTACTTCTCGCGGCGGAAGCTGACGCACCCGTCACCTCCGGCGCCTGCTTCCACGTGGATCTTGACTTCGTCGAAGAAAGGCTTGCTCATGTCTAGCGTCCTAGGATACATGAGTAGAGTGGCAAGGTCAAGGACTCGCCCCATGAGACGAACAGATCCCTCTGACCAAAGGCTGGCCTGAGCGCCAACGGGAGTGGGTCATCTCGAAGAGAGTGGCAGGTACGGTCTCGGTCTGGCCTGGCCCGATTGGAGGCCATGGCGTCGAAGCTCTCTTCCGCCAACGTGACTCTCATGGTATACTTGGTATTGGAGAAAGATAGGCGTCTGGTGGAATGTCGCCTTCCAGACCTCCGTGTCTGGCTAATGAGAGCTAATCGGGACGTGACATCGAAGAGAGCGGGTGAAACAAGCTGAATACGAATCCCTTCGTGGAGGATCTGAAGGCCCAGGTAACGGATCTGTTCGCCACCAAGGCTATCTCCGTGCACGGTGACGGTCGTGTGCTCTCCTTTGCGGGACAACTGCTGGGGGATGCAGAGGCCGTCTTCTC
>CAYGQI010000053.1:3593-10188 GCA_964351925.1 uncultured Anaerolineales bacterium
GTCGTGTGCTCTCCTTTGCGGGACAACTGCTGGGGGATGCAGAGGCCGTCTTCTCCACTTTGGAGCGGAGGTTGGAGAAGTTTGGCTATCTGCCGATGCTGAGTAGAGTGAGAGGACAAGACAGGATTCTGATGGTGCCAGCACCGGCGCAGAAGAGTAAGTCACGTGTGTGGATCAATGTGGGGCTATTTCTGGCCACGGTGTGCACGGTGACGCTGGGTGGGGCCTTGATGGAAGGGTACAACCCCCTGGCCGACCCGCCAACCGCTCTGTTGAGGGGTCTCCCCTTTGCCTGTGCCCTCCTCGGTATCCTTGTCACCCACGAAGCCGCCCATTTCCTGGTGGCCAGGGCTCACGGCATGAGGGCGTCGCTGCCGTACTTCATCCCCATGCCCTTGAGTACCATCGGTACCTTCGGCGCAGTGATCAGGATGGAATCGCCCATCCAGGATCGCAAGACGCTCCTGGATGTAGGCCTTTCCGGACCTCTGGCCGGGCTGGTGGTTTCGTTGGTCGTCCTGGTGCTGGGGCTGCGCTACTCCGAGGTGCAGGCATCCGTCCCCGATGCCCAGTTCATGACCTTGGGTACTGGCCTCCTGGTGGACTGGCTCACCGAAGTGGTCCTGCACCCGTTGTCTGACGCCCAAGCGGTGATCCTGCACCCCATCGCCCTGGCAGGCTGGTTCGGCATCTTCATTACCTTCATCAATCTCATTCCGGTCAGCCAGTTGGACGGAGGTCACGTAGGGTATGCCTTCTTCGGCGCTGCCCACCGCTTTGTGGCCATCCTGATCTTCCTGGGCATGCTGGTGCTGGGGCTGTTCTCACCGTGGTGGTTCCTGTGGGCGGTGCTGGTCTTCGCTCTGGGCGGGTTGAGACACCAGCCTCCGCTGAACGACATCACGCCCCTGGACAGGAAGAGGAAGATCCTGGCCATCTTTTCCTTCGTGCTGCTCTTCCTGCTGGGGACGCCGCGGCCGTTTGGCTAGGGTAACGATCTACCTCTGGAGGTTGTAGAAGGCCTCCATGCCCGCGTACCGGGCGACTTCCTCCAGCTCTTCCTCTATCCGCAGGAGTTGGTTGTACTTGGCCACACGCTCGCTGCGGCAAGGCGCACCGGTCTTGATCTGGCCTGCGTTCAGTGCCACCGCCAGGTCCGCGATGGTGGTATCCTCGCTCTCCCCGCTGCGATGGGAGATCACCGTCGTCCACCCCGCCTGCTTGGCCATCTCCACAGCGGCCATCGCTTCGCTCAGGGTACCGATCTGATTGAGCTTGATGAGGATGGAGTTCGCCGCCTGTTCTTCGATGCCCCTCTGGAGTCGCTCTACGCTGGTCACGAAGAGGTCGTCGCCCACCAACTGCACGCGATCCCCGGCCTCCTCCTCGAACAGTTTCCAGCTCTCCCAATCATCCTCGGCCAGGCCATCCTCGATGGAGATAATGGGGTACTTCTCTATCCAGGTCAGATAGAAGTCCACCATCTCCTCGCCCTTCAGTCTCTTGCCTTCTTTTCGCAGATCATAGTGCCCGTCCTCGTAGAACTCCGAGGCGGCGGGATCCAGGGCTAGGAACAGGTCCACGCCGGGCTCGTAGCCCGCGCTCTCGATGGCTTCCAGGATGACCTCTATCGCCTCCTCATTGGACCCTAGAGAGGGAGCGAAGCCGCCTTCGTCACCCAGACCCGTGCTGTAACCCCTGGCCTTCAGCACCTTCTTCAGGCTGTGGTACGTCTCGGTGCCCCAGCGCAGCGCTTCGTGGAAACTGGGAGCCCCAACCGGCATGACCATGAACTCCTGCAAATCGGTGGAGTCCTCCGCGTGCTTCCCACCGTTGAGGATGTTCATCATGGGTACAGGGAGCGTTGCTGCGGCCACCCCGCCCAGGTAGCGGTACAGAGGAATGTCCAGATAGGAGGCCGCCGCTCTGGCAAGAGCCAGTGACACGCCCAGAATGGCGTTGGCGCCCAGCCTCGATTTGTTCGGCGTGGCGTCAAGCTCGATCAGAAACTGGTCGATACCCTGCTGATCGAGGGCGTCCCACCCTATCAGTTGCGCCGCTATCTCCTCGTTCACGTGGCCCACGGCTGTCAGTACACCCTTGCCGCCGTACCGCTCCGGATCTTCATCCCGCAACTCCAGAGCCTCGTGGACTCCGGTGGAGGCACCTGAGGGGACTATCGCCCGCCCCATAGCGCCGCCCGTCAGGTAGACGTCAACCTCCACAGTGGGGTTGCCGCGCGAGTCCAGAACCTCTCTAGCCAGGATATCCTCAATGATGCTCATGGTAAGACCTCCTCCCTCCGGTGGATGCTGAACTACTTCAGTCCCAGTGTAATGTACAGGCTGGTGAAGTCGAAATGCTCGCTGAGGAGCTCCTGAAAGCGCTGCGTCTTCTTCTCTTGCTGGAAACGGCTCTTGCCGAAGAAGCCCTCGACGATCTCTATGGTGGTCAGAGTGTCGTACTTGCTCACCACGATGGGCACTCCCATCTCCTGTGCCACGCCTTTGATCATGTCCTGAGGATGGAGATTGCCCGTCAGGATGAGGCAGTTGGTCGAAGTCTGCAGGGCCGCCAGTTGGATATCAGACCTATCACCGCCGGTAATCACCGCCTTGTTGGGCTTCTGGCGGAAGTAGCTGAGGGCCACGTCAGCGGTCATGGCGCCCACCATCAGGTTCTGGACGAGTTCTTCACCCTTGTCGGGCCGGGTCACGATCTCTGCCTCCAGTGCCTCCGCCAGCTCCTTGACGCTCACCGACATGAGGAATCTGTCCTCGGGCAGAACGCCGTAGACGAGAATCCCTTCCTTCTGGAGGAAGGGCTTGGCGACGCCCTCCGCCGAGTCCATCAGCCGCTGCGGCACACCGTTCATCACGGCACCAATCATGGGGTCGCCCAGTACCCTGCGGTAGAAAAGCACTGCATCGAGACTCAAGAACCCTGCATAGCGGACTACAGTCAGCGACTTGGCACCCAGGAGTTTGCAGACTTCGTTGGCCGGCAGCCTTATCAGTCCGCCAGCGCTCAGGCGGTCCACTCCCTCCACCAGCATCACGTCTTTGCCCTTGGACACCCGACCGAAGACCTCCAGCAGCCTCTTGGGATAGTCCAGCCACTTCTGCTTGCGCATGATGGATTCCACGGCTTGGGGGTCCAGTGGTATCGGCACCAGGTCAGAAATGGGTTCCGCCAGCTGGAGCTCCTTCTTGATGAACTGCGCGTCCTCGTCCACCGCAGAGCCCTCCAGACGGTGGGCGGACAGACTGATGGGCTTCATATACCCCACTGAGAACCCATCGCTCTGCAAGCGTTTCCCCAGGCCCAGACAGAGGGCGGTTTTACCAGAAGCGGTGTCCGTTGAGGCGATGTACATTGTTGCCATCTGCGTTACCTCTCTTCGCTCTCACGCGTGAGACAGCGGTACGGCCTGCGATCTTCCTGGCAGTTGGACCACCAACGTGGCAGCACTGTGTTCCTCATGACAATACCAGGCGCATGTCCAGGGCCACTGCTCCCTTTCCTTGTTCATGAACCATCAAGGGGTTGACATCTAGCTCCACAATCTCGGGGAAGTCCACGGCCAATTGGGACACTCTCAGCATACAATCCACAATGGCTTCCAGGTCTGCAGGGCGCTCGCCGCGGTGCCCACGGAGCAAGGGGGCTGATCTCAGCTCACCGATCATCTCCTCCGCCTCCCAGCGAGCTACGGGAGCGATGCGGAAGCTGACGTCTTTGAGGACCTCTACATAGATACCGCCCAATCCCAGGAGCAAGAGCGGCCCGAACTGGGGATCGCGGTTGACGCCGATAATCACCTCCTTGCCTGCTGGCACCATCTCCTGAACGAGAGCGCCCCAGATGTTAGCCTCGGGCATGTATCTGCGGGCGCGGTACGTCAACAGGTCGAAGGCGTCTCTCACATCGGTGGCGCTCCTCAGGTCGAGCTTCACGCCGCCGATATCCGTCTTGTGAAGGATGTCTGGTGAGGCGATCTTCAGAACCACCGGGTAGCCTATCGCCTCAGCCATGGCCACCGCCTCCTCAGAATCGCGTGCCAGTTCCGACTTTGGTATGGTGAGGCCGTATGCTCGCATGATCTGTCTGGCCTCAGCATCGCCCACTTTGAGACGGCCCTCGGAGCGAACTGTGGCAAACGCCTGTCGCACCTGGTCTTCGTCAACATCGAAACGCTCCACCGTCCTGGGAGGCTTCTCCAGCCACCGCCAGCGCTCCACCAGGGCCCTCATAGCGTCCACTGCCGGCTCGGGGTAGCTGTAGTTGGGGATCTCCGCCTCCCGTAGAATCTGCACCCCGATCTGGGCCACATTCTTTCCCATGAAGCAGCCCAGCACCGGCTTGTCGTGTTGATGAACCACCTCGGCGATGATGTGCGCCGTTTCGTCGACCTTGGTCACCGCCTGGGGGATGAGGATGGCGATGACGCCATCGACGTTCTGATCGCGCAGTACGGCGTCGAGGGCGAACCTGTATCGTTCAGCGTCGGCGTCCCCACGCACGTCCACCGGATTGAGAGCGTTAGACCCCGGGGGTAGCTCCCCCTGTAGGAGGCGTATCGTCTCGCTCTGGAAGGAGGCTAGGCGCAGCTTGGCCCGGTCCAGGGCGTCGGTGGCCATGATGGCCGCGCCGCCCGCGTTGCTGACCACTGCAATCCTGTCGCCCTTAGCCGCAGGCGCCTGAGCAAAGGCCAGCGCGTACTGGAAAAGCTCTTCCACCGAGTCAGCGCGTGTTATACCTGCCTGCTTGAAAGCCGCTTCATAGGCCGTCTCGGATCCTGCCAGGGTGCCCGTGTGGGACGACACGGCGCGGGCGCCGGCGTCGCTGGTTCCCGCCTTGATGGCGACAATAGGTGTTTCTGTGCCTACGTGCTGCGCGATCTTCATGAACTCTGGCCCATCGACTATGCCCTCCAGGTAGGCCACGATCACCTTGCTGTGGGGATCATCATCCCACAACTGGAGGAGGTCGGTCTCGTCGATGTCGGCCTTGTTGCCCAGGCTGACGAAACGGGAGAAGCCAACTCCCTCACCGATGGCCCAGTCGAGAATCGCTAGCAGCAGAGCGCCCGACTGGGACATCATCGCGATCTGACCCGGCTCGGGCATCCCGCGGGCGAAGGAGGCATTGAGAGGACAGACGGTGTCGATCACACCAAGGCAGTTGGGGCCAAGCATGCGCATGTTGTAGCGCTGGATGATATCGACCAGTGCCTTCTCCTTCTCCAACCCCTCTCCGCCTACCTCGCGGAAACCGGAGGTGATGACCACAACCCCTTTCACCCCCTTCTGGCCGCACTCCTCCAGCACGGGGGCCACGAAACGCTCGGGCACGACAACTACCGCCAACTCTACGTCACTTGGGACCTCCAGAACGCTGGGATAGGCTTGGACGCCGAGGATCTCTCCGCCTTTGGTGTTGATGGGGTAGACCTTGCCCTGGTAGCCACATTCGAGAAGGTTCTTGAGAACAGCGTGACCCAGTTTGGTCTCATCTTGAGAGGCTCCGATAACTGCTACAGAGGTGGGACAGTAGAAGGGTTCGAGCACCTATACCATCCTCCCTGGTCTGGAATGCTGGCAGGGATGAAGTTCCTGAAGAGAAGCAAACGATGCGGGCCGGAGCATCACGCCGCCTCGGCCCTGCGCAACAGCAAAATCATCTCTGAGTTGAGCACGTATTCTATATCTGAGAGGAGGAAGCCCAGGCCCTCCATGGTGTGCACAAGTTCCTCTCTAGTATACTGCGTTATGTGTTCGTCTGCATAGCCGCCGGGAATGAGGTGGTGATACAGACCTTCAATCAGGCGCCAGGATAGCCTCCCGTAGTCCGGCGTGCCCAGGATCAGCAATCCGTCCTCCTTGAGCACCCGGCACATCTCCAGAAAGGGCTTGGGGTCCGCCGGGATGTGTTCTATCACTTCGGAGGAGATCACGCAGTCGAAAGCACCATCGGTGAACGGGAGATCGAATATGGAGGCGTTTGCCAGGGGCTTCCCGTACTTCCTGGCCCACCTTAGCTTCCTGAGCGAGATATCTGCCCCGACGACATTCTCCAGGCTGGCCAGTATCCTGCTGGACCCGCATCCAACATCGAGGCAGCGACCACCACCGGATGCGAACCGCGTCACGATCTGGTGTCTCCTGCGCTGCCAGTACCTCTGGGGTGGAATCCTGCTGTCGAAGGCCCGGTCGTCATAGTCGGCACAGAGAATGGAGTTCCTCAACGCCCACATGCGGTGGAAGGTCCGCAGATAGGCAACGCCGAAGCGGACAAGGCTGATGTGGCTACGGCCCTGCTGCCTGGGCAGGTACTGGAAGGGGATCTCCTTTATCCGGTACCCTTGCGCGTAGCACCGGATCAGGATCTCCTCCAGCACATCGAAGTCGAGGCTCTCCAGGCTCATGCCTTTGATGGCCGAAGCGCGATATAATCGGAAGCCGCTGGAGATGTCGTGAAGCGGAAGCGACAGCCCCTTGGTGAAGAACTTGTTCAAGATCAGGCTGAGCACCTTCCTGGGGAGGGGCATGGTCGCCGCACCTTGCGGGACATACCGTGAGGCGACGATGACCTC
>CAYGQI010000054.1:0-10126 GCA_964351925.1 uncultured Anaerolineales bacterium
ACCTCCTTGTGGACAACGTCGAAGAAGACACCCCGGTGGCCCACGACCTCCTTCGCGAATGGCTGTCCCACTGCCAGTCGGCACTGTTGATCTACGACGAGGATGCAGGGTATCGTCGCTTTCTGGGCGCGGACCCCGAGGGCGCAGCCTCGCTGAGTCAACTGTGCGACGAGACCGTGACCTTTGAGAGCTCCTTCGTCACCTCGCCAGACGTGGAGGCCCTCGCCTCTCGTCTGGCGCAGAGCTTCCACAGACCGGCGGGGCCGGTCTCCGGCGATGTGCTGGCCGTGCTGAGCTACGAGTACCACCACTATCATCCCCAGATGCTGGACTGGGTGTCCGATGAGATAGCGAGGCTGATAGGGGACGAGGGCGTGCCGCCGGGAGAGATCGCCGTCCTGGCGCCCTTCCTCACTGACGCCCTCCGCTTCTCCCTCGTGAACAGGCTGGAGCGGCGCGGCGTACCCGCTCGCTCCCATCGTCCCTCCCGCGCCTTGAGAGAGGAACCCGCCGCCCGTTGTCTGCTCACTCTGGCCAGCATCGCCCATCCACAGTGGGGTATCTGCCCCAGTCGATTCGACGTGGCCTACGCCCTGATGTTGGCCATCGAGGACATGGACCTCGTTCGGGCACAGCTTCTGGCTGAGATCGTTTTCCGGGTTCAGGGCAAGGTGCCGGCGCTGGGCTCCTTCGACCAGATCAACTCCGAGATGCAGGAACGGCTGACCTACCTGCTGGGCGGACGGTACGAGAGCCTGCGTCTGTGGATGGACGAGTACCTGAGCGGTCCCGAGGCGCACCTGGACCATTTCCTCAGCCGCCTGTTCGGAGAAGTGCTCTCTCAAGAGGGGTACGGCTTCCACCGGAACTACGACGCTGGCGAGGTGGCCGCCAACCTGATCGAGTCGGTGCAGAAGTTCCGCTGGGTGACGGAGGAGGCTCTGGCCCAAGGGGAGAAGCCCCTGGGCCAGGAATACGTGGAGATGGTGGGCGAGGGGGTGGTGGCTGCCCAATACGTGCGGAGCTGGCGCCTCCAGCCGGAGGACGCCGTGCTGCTGGCACCAGCCTACACCTTCCTCATGGCCAACAGGCCCGTGGACTATCAGTTCTGGCTCAATGCAGGGGGCCGCGGCTGGTGGGAACGCCTCTATCAGCCCCTCACCCATCCCTACGTGCTCAGCCGCCATTGGCCCAGAGAAACGGTCTGGACAGACGAGAATGAGTATGAGTCCAGGCAAGAGGCGCTGTATCGTCTCACCAGGGGGCTGATCCGTCGCTGCCGGAAGAAGATCTACCTGGGCATCAGCGAGCTGGGCGAGCAGGGCTTCGACCAGCAGGGAGCTCTGCTACAGGCCATCCAGCGGGTGCTACGGCACGTACAGGCAGAGTCGGGGACCGCAGGGCCGGCGAGCGGGAGCTACTCAGGTGTTTAGGCCGCGTCCCAAGCAACAGGAGGTGCTCAACTACCGGGGCGGCAAGAGGGGGGTCTCGGCCGTGCCAGGCAGCGGCAAGACCTACGTTCTCTCCTGCCTGGCCGCCGAGCTGGTGGCCAGCGGACTGCTGGAGGAGGAGCAGGAAGTCCTGGTGGTGACGCTGGTCAACTCGGCAGTGGACAACTTCGCCGGCAGGGTGGCGGCCTTCGTTCGCGAACGGGGGCTGCTGCCCAACATCGGCTATCGAGTGCGCACTCTACACGGCCTGGCCCACGACATCGTGCGGGAGCGCCCGGAGCTGGTGGGGCTGTCCGATGGCTTTCAGATCGTGGACGAGAGGGCGGCGGATCAGATCCGCCAGGGCGCAGCGGAGGCCTGGGTGCGAGGGAATCCGCTCTCGCTAGAAGATTTCATCTCCCCTGAGGTCGAACAAAGACAGCTGGACTGGGTACGCCGCAAGCAGTGGCCGGAGTTGGTGGACAGTGTGGCCCGGGGCTTCATCAAACGGGCCAAAGATCTGCGACTCACGCCGGAGGAGATCAAGGTGCGTCTGGCTGCCTATGGCGGGCCGCTGCCCCTGGCCCAGTTGGGCTGGGCCATCTACACCGACTATCAGCGGGCGTTGGCCTATCGGGGGGCGGTGGACTTCGACGACCTGATTCGGCTGGCCTTACGCGCCCTGAAGCTGGATGAGCAGTACCTGGCCCGTCTGCGTTTTCGTTGGCCGTTCATCTTGGAGGACGAGGCGCAGGACAGCAGCGAGTTGCAGGAGCAGATTCTGCGTTTGCTGGTGGGGCCCGCAGGCAACTGGGTGAGAGTGGGGGACCCCAACCAGGCGATCTACGAAACCTTCACCACCGCCAGCCCGCGCTTCCTGCGGGATTTCCTGAGGGAGCAGGGCGTGGTCGCGGGGGAAATGCCTAACTCCGGCCGGTCCACCCTGGAGATCATCGACCTGGCCAATCGTCTCATCGACTGGACTCGAGAGGAGCACCCCACGGAGCCGCTGCGAGATGCCTTGGCACTGCCACACATCGAACCTACTCCTCCCGGCGATCCACAGCCGAATCCAAAGGGGCTGCCCGGACACGTGTGCCTGGTGGAGGAAAAGCTGTCCCCATCCGACGAACTGCGCTTCGTGGCGGACTCAGTCGCCCGGTGGCTGCCCGAGCACCAGGATCAAACGGTGGCCGTGCTGGTGCCGCGCAACGAGCGCGGCTTCGAGCTGGCGGAAGAGCTCAAGAAGCGACGGGTGGAATACTTGGAGCTTCTGCGCAGCAGCAGATCCACACGGGAGACTGCGGGAGCGCTGGGCAATGTGGTGAGCTACCTGGCAGACCCCACATCCCCGAAGAAGCTGGCGACGGTGTACAGGGTGTGGCGGCGCGATGAACGGGAGGAAGCTGAGGCCAGGGCAGAGGTGCAACGGGCAGCGAGGGCGCTGGCAAAGTGCCGTCAGGTGGAGGATTTCCTGTGGCCTCGCGCGGACAGAGACTGGCTTGGCGAGCTGGACCTGCTAGAGCAGCCCGACGATGTGCGGGAGACGCTGGAACCCTTCCGGGAACTCGTCCGTCGCTGGCAGGGCGCCAGCCTGCTGCCCATCGACCAGCTCATCCTCACCCTGGCCCAGGACCTCTTCCACGACCCCGCCGACCTGGCTGTGGCCCACAAGCTGGCCGTGGTGCTGCGGCGCGCCGGCGACCTTCGCCCCGACTGGCGACTGCCGGAGCTGACAGAGGAACTGGCGGTGGTGGCTCGTAACGAACGCCGCTTCCTGGGCCTGAGCGGTGACGACATCGGCTTCGATCCCGAGCGGTACAAGGGCCAGGTGGTGGTTTCCACCATCCACAAGGCCAAGGGGCTGGAGTGGGATCGTGTGTACCTGATGTCGGTGAACAACTACGACTTCCCCTCCGCGCAGGCCCACGACAGCTACATCTCCGAGAGATGGTTCGTGCGGGATGGTCTCAACCTGGAGGCGGAGATACTGGCGCAGCTGGAAGCTCTGATCTCGAAGGACGGCCGGTACGAGGAAGGGGAGGCCACACATCGGGCGAGGTACGACTATGCGGCCGAGCGGCTGCGTCTGCTGTACGTGGGCATCACCAGGGCCAAAAAGGAGTTGATCATCACCTGGAATACCGGCCGGCGGGGCGACCAGCAACAGGCGGTGCCCTTCATCGAGCTGTTGAGCTTCCGGAAGGGGGAGGGGGATGGCCCTGCCTAGTGACTTCCAGTTCAGCCAGAGCAGCTTGCAGGAGTATGTAGACTGCCCCTGGCGCTTCTACCTGAGGCACGTGCGACGCCTGGCGTGGCCCGCCATCGTCGCCGAGCCTGCCCTGGAGCACGAGAGGCACCTCCTTCAGGGGAGTGACTTCCACCACCTCATTCACCAGCACGAGTTGGGGATCTCGGTGCAGCGGCTGTCGGCTGTCATCACGGATGAGAAGCTCAGGCATTGGTGGTTGAACTACCTGGAGAGAGGGCCTGGTGGCGTCCCAGAGGTGCACTATCCGGAGATCGTGCTCTCGGCCCCCGTGGGCAGCCACCGTCTCGTGGCCAAGTACGACCTGCTGGCGGTGGAGCCAGGCAAACGGGCGGCCATCCTGGATTGGAAGACCTATCAGAAGCGTCGTGGCCGCAGGTGGCTGGAGGAGCGACTACAGACCAGGGTGTATCCGTACCTTCTGGTACGGGCAGGGGCGCATCTGAATGAAGGGCGGCCCTTGCAGCCAGAGCAGGTGGAGATGGTCTACTGGTTCGCCAGCTTCCCTGGTGATCCCGAACGGTTCCAGTACGATGAAGAGCGGTGCGGGCAGGATGAGGCCTATCTGAACTCCCTCATTCAGGAGATCGTGGGCCTCTCTGAGGAACAGTTTGGCCGTACAGCGGACAAGGAGCGATGCGGGTTCTGTGCGTATCGTTCTCTGTGCCAGCGCGGCGTAAGGGCTGGCGACTTTCTCGAGGCCGAGGAGGACCGGGACGCTGAAGTGGAAGTGGAAATCTTCCTGGATTTCGACCAGATCGCTGAGATCGAGTACTGAGGCCCGCTGATGAGGAAGTGGATCGAGCCCCAGGAGGTGCAGGTGCCTCAAGCGTTGCAGAGCGCCGTCGGCGGGCATCCCCTGGTGGCCCAGACCCTGGTGCGGCGAGGTCTCACTGAACCCGATGGGGCCAGGTCGTTTCTCAACCCTGACTTCTACCATCCCGCGCCGGCCAGCGATCTGCCGAACCTGATCGGGGCCGCAGAGCGATTGGAGAGGGCCATCAGCCAGGGTGAGGAGATCTGTGTCTGGGGGGATTTCGACGTCGATGGCCAGACGGCGACGACGCTTCTCCTGTCAACTCTGCGAGAGCTCGGCGCCTCTGTGCGATACCATATCCCCGTCCGGGCCGCTGAGTCCCACGGAGTCAACCTGCCAGTTCTCACGGAGCTGATCGCCGATGGGGTCCGCCTTTTCCTAACCTGCGACACTGGCATCACTGCGCACGACGCGGTACGCCACGCGCAAGAGGCGGGCGTTGACATAATCATCACGGATCACCACGATCTACCCGAGCGCCTGCCGGGCGCGTGGGCAATGGTGAACCCCAAGATGTTACCCCAGGATCACCCTCTCAGGGAACTCCCAGGGGCCGGGTGCGCCTACAAGCTGGCGGAGGCGCTGTACGAGCGAGGAGGGCGCTGCGGGGGCGCGACAGAGTACCTGGATCTGGTCGCTCTGGGGATTGTGGCTGATGTGGCAGTACAGACGGGCGACACGAGGTACCTGCTGCAGCGAGGTCTGGAAGCCCTGCGGCAGACCAGTCGCCCGGGAGTACAGGCTGTCATGGAGTTGGCCGGAGTCAACCCGGCGCGGCTGACGGAGGAACATATTGGCTTCTACCTGGCACCCAGGTTGAACGCTCTGGGCAGGCTGGCCGACGCCAACAGTGCGGTCGAGCTTCTCACTACGGATGACCGGAGCCGGGCGCGGATCCTGGCCGCGGAGCTGGAGGGTCTCAACGCCCGCCGGAAGCTGCTCAGCGACCAAGTCTTCGAGGCTGCGGTGGAACAGGTAGAACGAGACCCCTCTCTTCTCGCTGGAGGGGCGCTCGTGCTCAGCCATCCAGCGTGGCCGAGCGGTGTGGTGGGCATCGTGGCCAGCCGTCTGGTGGAGAGATATGGCTTGCCCACAGTCCTGATCGCCGAGCCAGCAGGAGAGCTGGCCCGGGGCTCTGCACGGTCGATCCCGGGCTGCAACATCACCGCAGCCATCTCTGCCCATGCGGAGATGCTCGAGGGCTTTGGCGGCCACCCCATGGCCGCAGGCCTGGCCATGGAGGCCGGCCGGATTCCCGAGTTCCGACGTGCCTTGGCGCGCACGGTGTCGGAGATGCTGGAGGGCATCGAAGACGGGACCGGGCTACCTATCGCGGCCTACGTTCCGCTGTCCGAACTGTCTCTCGGCCTGGTAGAGCAACTGGAGCGCCTGGCACCGTTCGGCCCTGGCAACCCTTCTCCCACACTGGCCACCAAGCACCTGACCCTTGTGGGCCAGAGTGGTATGGGCAGGAAGGGAGAGCATCTCCAGTTGCTGGTGGAGGATGGACTGGGTACGCAAACCAGGGTTATCTGGTGGCAGGGCACCAGCTGGTCTCTTCCGGAGGGACGTTTCGACCTGGCATATGTGGTCCGGGCCAGCGACTACCGTGGTCGGCGGCAGGTCCAGATCGAGTGGGTGGACGCCCGCCCCGTCGTGTCCGAGGCCGTTAAGCCTGTTGTCGCGATGGTGGCGGCAGTGGTGGACTACAGGACGAATCTCAACGCCAGGCAGCTACTGGAGCAACTCAGGTCGCAGGACGGCTTGCAGGTGTGGGCCGAGGGTGGGCCCAAGAGAGAGGTAGGTGGCCTGGACCGAGACGAACTGGTACCGTCGAAGAGATTGGCGATCTGGACCGTCCCCCCAGGCTCGCGGGAGCTGAGGGAGGTGTTGAAGAAGGTATCTCCGGAGACGGTGTACCTCTTCGGCATCGATCCGGGCCTTGATGAGCCTCAACCATTCCTTCAGAGGCTGGCTGGGCTGGTCAAGAGGGCGCTCGGCTCCCATGAGGGCAGGGTCGCGGTCCCCACCCTGGCGACTGTAACGGCCCAGCGCGAGGCCACGGTGCGCCTGGGTCTGGACTGCCTGGTGGAGCGCGGACACATCGCCATCGTCGATGAGGAGGCCGACGAGATACAGCTGGCCCCGGGCAGCGGGATCCCGGGCAAGGACGTCGAGGGGGCGACGGCGAGGCTGCGGTCCCTCCTTCGGGAGACTGCTGCCTACCGCAAGCACTTCTCCAGAGCGCACGAGGATGCCCTTCTGAGCTTCTGACAAAGCCATGTGGCAGCCCGCAACCTGTCACGTTCGGCGGTACACTGTGTGGAGGCCGGCGCCTCACCTGCTGAACGGAGTCGGCCTGCTAGCCTGCATCGCGAGTGTCCTGTCATTGACCGCTCACGACGGCTTGCGGGGCACGCCTCCTCTGTGGTAGAATGGCTGGGTATGCGCTTCAGGACTCGATGGTGGGGGAGGGTGTAGAGGATGCTACAAGACGCTATGGCAAGAATTGGCCGGACGGCGATTGTTGGCAGCGTGGTGGGTCTGGTGGTTGGCTGTTTCCTGGGCTGGATAGTGCTGGGCTGGCTTGTGTTTCCGGTCACCTGGACGAACGCGGACCCTTGGGACCTGAGGCCGGAACAGAAGGAGGCCTACATCCTCCTGGTCGCCGAGTCCTACGGCGTTAATTCGGACGCCCAATTGGCCCAAGAGCGGATGGCGGGCTTCGACAAGGGCGAGCTCAGCGACATGCTGGCCAAGCTCATCGAGGAGAATCAGGAGCCTGGGAAGTCAGACACCAAGCGCCAGCTGCAATACTTGGCCATGGCACTCGAGATCTCTCCAAGTGTGAGTACCCCCAGCCCTGAGCCGACTGCGGCAACGGTAACGGCTCGCGTGATGTCCTCAGTGCGCTCGCTGGTGCCCATCTGCGGGTTGGCCCTTGTACTCCTGGTGGTCGTGGCCTTGATTTCCGTGATCGTGTTCCGCATCCTACAGCAGCGAGCCGCAAGAGGGCCTGCTCGGGTCCCCAAAGAAAGAGCTGTTGGTCTGGAAGGGGCTCCGGAGGCCATGCTCGGCCGGTTCCACACTACCTACGCCTTTGGGGATGATGGCTACGATACGTCGTTCAACATCGAGACTCACGGTCCTGAGGGCGAGTTCCACGGGGCCTGCGGGATTGGCTTCTCCGAAGTGCTGGGCGAGGGCAGCCCGGACAAGATAGCGGCCTTCGAGGCATGGATCTTTGACAAGACTGACATGGACAGCGTGCAGACGGTGACCAAGGTGCTGATGAGTGAGTTTGCCTTCCACAGCGACGTGCTGCGCGAGAAGATGAAGGATCGCGGAGAGGCGGTCCTGGCGCAGAAGGGACAGACGATCATTATCGACGCCGTGGGGCTGCAGCTCAGGGCCGAGGTCGTGGACTTCCAGTACGGGGATGATCCATCTCTGCCGCCCAACAGCTACTTCGAGAGCCTCACCACCCAACTGGTGCCGGCTTTCAGGAGTTGAGGCGGCGGAGGCTCAGCGTTACTGATTGCTTCGCACGTCGGTTCGCGGTGAGGAGCTGGCTTCGTGCAGAGCAGCTGCGTCTCCCAGCCGACCAAGAGGTCGCGTGGACGCAGGGCCTGCTGAGGCTGGCAGAGGGCACAGAAACAGGGGTTCTTGGGGAGGCGGCATGACGATTGGCATGCACGCCTCCTTTTCGTTTGTGGACTCCGTACGGAAGGCGACTGTAGACGGCGTCGGTCCGGCCGTGAAAGGACGGGCGTGGCCGGAGGCAAAAGGTGCCAGAGGCGGTCCTGCCCAAGCTGCGCCACGCCTTGGAATAAGGCACCATCGCCCCCTGGTGGAAGACGCAGGGAAACACGGTGGACAATGCGACGTATCTGTGGTGTGGCAGGGGCAGGTTGAGCGACAGGAGAAGGCGATGAAGACATACATGCCGCAGCGCAACCAGCTTTGGGAGGTGACGAAGACTCTGGTGGGTGCCGCCATGGGTCGGGAGCAGGCCGACCTCGTGGTCCGGGGTGGGTCCCTGGTCAATGTCCATACCGCAGAGATCCTCGGTGGCGTCGATGTGGCCGTGAAGGCCGGGCGTGTGGCTCTTGTGGGGCAGGCGGAGCACATGATCGGCCAGGCGACTGAGGTCATGGACGCATCAGGGTACTACTTGCTGCCTGGTCTGATAGAGGGACACGTGCACATCGAGAGCAGCATGATCACGCCCACCCAGTTCGCGCGCGCCGTCCTCCCCCACGGCACGACAGCGGTGTTCATTGACAACCACGAACTGGCGAACGTGCTGGGAGTGGGGGGCATCAGGCAGATGATGGAGGAGTGCCAGGGTCTGCCACTCAAGATCTATCTGGCCATGCCGTCCTGTGTGCCGGCGCTCCCGGGCCTGGAGGACGCGGGGGCAGCCATTGGACCGACGGATGTGGAAGAGGCCATCAGGTGGGAGTACGTGGCCGCATTGGGGGAGATGATGA
The DNA here is from genome assembly GCA_964351925.1 of uncultured Anaerolineales bacterium. GTDB lineage: Bacteria > Chloroflexota > Anaerolineae > UBA7937 > B3-Chlor > JAUVXJ01. The sequence continues at coordinate 9,010 of CAYGQI010000054.1, forward strand.
ACATGCCCGGCGTGCTTAGCGGCGACGAGAACGTGCACGCCATGATCGCCGCGACCCTTAAGGCGGGCAAAGTGGTGACCGGGCATTACTCCATCCCCGAGACGGAACGTGGCCTGCAGGGGTATGTCGCCTCGGGGATCAGTTCCTGCCACGAATCCACCCGCAAGGAGGACGCGCTGGCCAAGCTTCGGCTGGGAATGTACGTGATGCTGCGCGAGGGATCTGCCTGGCACGATCTGAAAGACACCATCCGAGCCATCACCGAAACGGGCGTGGACAGCCGGCACGCGATGATGATCACAGACGATACTCACCCGGACACGCTGGTGAACGTGGGCCACCTGAACCACGTCGTGCGGCGAGCCATCGAAGAGGGGCTGGATCCGGTCCGGGCCGTTCAGATGGCGACGATCAACGTTGCAGAATACTTCCGCCTGGGTCACGATCTGGGAAGCATCAGCCCTGGCAAGTGCGCCGACATCATCTTCGTCCAGGACCTGGGCGATATGCGTGTGGACAAGGTCCTCGTGGACGGCTTCCTGGTGGCTGAGGGAGGCAAGATGGTGGTGGACTTGCCGCCGTTCGACTACCCTGGGTCCTTCAGACACTCGGTACGGCTGCCAAGGCCACTGATCGAAGAGGACTTCCACGTGCGCGCGCCTGACGGGGCGCAAGGAGTGCAGGTGCGGGTCATCGAGGTCTCTGAGGCACAGGTGGTGACCAAGCACGTCCAGATGCAGCGACCAGTTGACGGTGGATTCGTGACTGCTTCAGCGGCAGAGGATCTGGCCAAGATCGCTTCCGTGGAGAGGCACCGAGGAACGGGCCAGATAGGTCTGGGGTTTGTTAGGGGCTTCAGGTTTGAGAGCGGCGCCGTGGCGTCCACTATCGCTCACGACAGCCACAACCTGCTCATCTTGGGCACAAACGATTCGGACATGGCCTTTGCTGGAAACACACTGGTAGAAACGGGCGGCGGAATGGTAGCAGTGCGCAATGGTCAGGTGCTGGCCCTCGTTCCGTTACCCATCGCTGGGTTGATGTCTCAGGAGCCAGTCGAGGATGTGAACGAGCAAGTCAAAGGCCTGGCCAGGGCGTGGAAGGAACTAGGCTGCGA
>CAYGQI010000055.1:0-2469 GCA_964351925.1 uncultured Anaerolineales bacterium
TTCATTGGTGAGGCGCTGTTTCAACATATCCCTCTCGTCTATCTGGCGTTTTTGCTGGTGCCTCTGGCGCACTTCGTGCTCTTCCGCACATCTTGGGGTCTGAGTCTGAGGTCCGTGGGCGAGCACCCCAGAGCCGCGGATACGGTGGGCATCAACGTCCTGCGAACGAGGTATATGTGCGTGCTGATCAGTGGTGCACTGGCGGGCTTGGGAGGAGCGTTCCTGTCTATCGGCCAGTTGCAGACTTTTCTGGAGAACATGAGCGCGGGACGAGGGTTCATCGCCCTGGCCGCGCTGATCTTCGGAAAGTGGATGCCAGCCAGGACCATGGCCGCCTGTCTGCTCTTTGGCGGCGCTCAGGCAGCAATCGTCAGAATCCCTGCCCTGAATTACAGTGTCTCGCCCCAACTTCTTTCCATGTTTCCGTATCTGCTTACGTTGCTGGCCTTCATCGGACTCGTAGGCAAGACGACGCCGCCAGCAGCTATCGGGACACCGTATGTCAAAGAGTAACAGATAGCAGAAACCATGGCGCACCCGGATCCTGGACGTGAGTCCCGGCGCCCTGGTTCGTTTGCGCCAAGGGTAATGTGAGCCGATCGGCCTAACGAATCATCAGCTATCGTCAAGGAGGTCTACTGTGAGTGACAAGGAATTGGCACAATCCATAGCGGAAAAGAGTCATGAGTACAACTTCTTCTCCTGGTCGGTGCAGTCCAAGGCCAAGCCCATGGCCTTGGCGGGGGGCGAGGGCTGCTATTTCTGGGACGTGGAAGGAAATCGCTATCTGGATTTCATCTCCCAGTTGATGTGCACCAACGCCGGACACCAACACCCCAAGATCGTGGCTGCCATCAAGGATCAGGCAGACAAGCTGTACTTCGCCGCCCCCAAGTTCACCACCGAGGCCAGGGCAGAGCTGGCCGAGCTGCTGGCTGAGATCACCCCAGAGAACCTGACCAAAGTCTTGTTCACTCTGGGCGGCGCGGAAGCGAACGAGAACGCCATCAAGTTCGTGCGAGAATACACCGGTAAGTTCAAGATCATCGCCCGGTACCGTGGCTATCACGGAGCGTCCTACGGTGCCATGACCCTCTCGGGCGACGTCCGCAGGACGAAAGTGGAGCCGGGTATCCCCGGTGTTGTCCACGTGTTCGATCCTTACTGCTACCGCTGTAGCTTCAACAAGCAGCGGGAGACCTGCAGCCTGGAGTGTGTTAGCCATATTGAGGAGATCATTCACTACGAGAGCCCCGACAAGATAGCCGCCATCTTCATGGAGGGTGTTACCGGTAGCAACGGCATCTTTGTCCCGAGGGATGACTACTGGCCAGCCGTGCGAGCCCTCTGCGACAAGTACAAGATCCTCCTGGTCTCCGACGAGGTCATGAGTGGCTTCGGCAGGACGGGCGAATGGTTCGCAGTGGACAACTGGGACGTGAAGCCGGACATCATCACCATGGCCAAGGGACTGACGGGAGCTGCCCTGCCCCTCGGTGCGGTGGCTGTATCCAGTGAGATCGCCGAGTACTTCTGGGACCGCATGCTGTGGATGGGACTGACCTACAATGGCCACCCCATGTGCTGTGCCGCTGGAGTGGCCGCTGTGAAGGTCTATCGCGACGAGGGCCTCATCGAGAACTCCAAGAGAATGGGCCAGGTCATGCAGGCCGAACTCAGCAAAATGCAGGAGCGACACCCATCTATCGGCGAGTTCCGTTCCATCGGGCTGTTCGGCGTCATCGAGCTAGTCAAGGACAGAGACACCAGGGAGCCCATCGTGGATTGGATGGCCGGCGAGACAAAGGTGATGGACGAGATGTACCAGGGGTTGATGAAACGGGGCGTATACACGTTCCTCAGTCGCAACTGGGTGTTTTTGGCCCCGCCGTTGATCGTCACCGAGAAGGAGTTGAAAGAAGGTCTGGGTGCCATCGACGAGGTCTTGAGTATTGCCGACAAGGCTGTGAAGTAGACTGAGGCGAGGGGGGTCATCATGCCCTATTCGTACGCCGGCAAACTGATACGGATAGACCTGGGTTCACGTGAGTGGCACGTCGAAGCCATCGATGATGAATCCGTGGGCAAGTACCTCCTGGGAGCAGGCCTGGCGGCCAAGATCTACTTCGACGAGATGGAGCCGTCGCGAGGGCCCCTGGATCCCGATAGCAGCCTGATCCTGATGATCGGCGCTCTCTCGGGCACCGTCGTGCCCACGTCCTGTCGGCTCTGTATCTGTGGCCGCTCCCCCTTGACGGGTATCTGGAACGAGGCGACAGTCGGCGGATACTGGGCCGCTCAGCTTCGCGCCGCTTCCTACGACGGCCTGATTTTCACGGGGCGTGCTGAGGAACCGGTGTATGTTTGGGTGGCCGACGAAACGGTCGAGATCAGGCCAGCCGCCCACCTGTGGGGCCGAGAGACCTATGAGACCGCCGACAGGATCCGCGAGGAGACGGATCCAAAGGC
>CAYGQI010000055.1:2569-8360 GCA_964351925.1 uncultured Anaerolineales bacterium
TTGAACGATGATCTGGAGAGCATCGCGGCCATGAACGATCGGTGCAACCGTCATGGGCTCGACACTGTCTCCACCTCGGGCGCCATCGCCTTCGCTATGGAGGCCTGGGAAAAAGGACTGCTGACCTCTCAGGATACAGGAGGGCTCGAGCTCACCTGGGGCAACACCGCCAGCATGATTCGCCTCATCGACGTGATCGCCAGCCGAGAAGGGGTGGGAGATCTGCTGGCCGATGGCACCAGGGCTGCCGCTGAGCGCCTTGGGCGCAACTCCATCGAATTCGCCATCCAGGTCAAGGGGCTGGAACTACCGTACCATGACCCCAGAGCCTTCACCAGCATGGCTCTGGGCTACGCCACAGCCAACCGGGGCGGCGACCATCTGGAGAATATGACCTACTGGCACGAGTATGGCAAGGTGTGGCCTGACATGGGCTACGTTGACCCTCCAGACAAGCTGGTGAGCGAGGGCAAGGCCAGGCTGGTCTATGACTTCCAGAACTTCTTGGGGGTGTTCAACGGCCTGGGCTTGTGCAAGTTTATCGCCAAGGGCGGAGTTGGCCCACAACTTGTGGCCGACTGGGTGAACCTGGCCCTGGGTTGGGACTGGGCCGTCGAGGACGTTCTGTTCGCGGGGGAAAGGCTGTTCAACCTCAAGCGCCTGATCAACGTGCGGTGGGGCGTCAGTCGTAAAGATGACATGCTGCCCCCTCGCCTGTTTGCCCACGCTCGACCAACGGGAAAGGCGAAGGGAAACCTCCCGCATCTGGGGAAGATGCTCGATGAGTACTATGCACTGCGGGGTTGGTCTGAAGATGGTATCCCCACGACGCAGAAACTGAACGAATTGGGCCTATCGGCCCTGGACTAGCGGCACACCAGCTCAGTAGCCCTGCTCAGAGATGGACGCAGTCTCAAGGCCTCCTGCGGATCGCCATCAACCCGACCTCCGCGCGGGGACCAGCGGGGCTACAGCCTGGAACCTTGAGAACAGAGAGCTGTAAAGAATAGAAGGGAGACTACCACACATGGATCTCGCTACGATGAGCCTATACATTGAGGAAGATGCGGAGTACGTAGCCCAGACTGCTCCGCCGCCCAAGAGAAGGGTGGTGGAAGAAGCTCATGGCTGCACCGTCACTATGGCGGACGGCACGGAGTACCTGGATCTGATCGCCGGGGTCTCGGTGAACAGTGTGGGAGCGACCAACCCCGAAGTGGCTGCCGCCGTGAAAGAGCAGGTGGACAAGCTTGCCCACGCCATGGTCTTCGGTGTGTACGTGGTTCCAGTACAAGTGGAGGTCGCCAAACTACTGGCCCAGATCACCGGGCCCAATCTCCAGCAGACCTTCTTCGCCAATAGCGGTACGGAAGCGAACGAGGGAGCGTTGAAACTGGCCCGCAAGTACACCGGCCGCAAGAAACTGATTACCATGGAGAGGGGGTTCCACGGGCGCACCTTTGGGTCTCTCTCGGTGACCTGGAGAGAGGTCTACAGGAAACCCTTTGAGCCCCTGGTGCCCATGGTGGAGTTCATCCCCTTCAGCGATATCAAGGCCGCCGAGAAGGCGATCGACGATGAGACGGCCGGAGTGATCATCGAGCCCATTCAGTCCGAGGGCGGCGTCCGCGTTCCTGACGATGAGTACATGCCTCGGTTGAGAAAGCTCTGCACTGACAGAGGGGCACTGCTCATTTTCGACGAGGTTCAGACAGGCTTCGGGCGTACCGGCAAGTGGTTCTGTGGCGAGCACTGGGGGGTGTGGCCGGATGTGCTGGCTCTCGGCAAGGCCATAGGCGGTGGGCTGCCCATGGGCGCCTTCATGAGCAGTCGCGAGATTATGTCGACCTTCTCCCAGCCCTCCAAATCGCATATCACCACCTTTGGTGGTAACGCCGTCGTCTGCGCCGCGTCCAAGGCAGCCATCGAGTTCATGATCAGAGAGAAGCTCCCTGACAAAGCCGCCGAGCGAGGCCAGCAGATGATGGAAGGACTCAGGGCCCTTCAGCAGCGCTTCCCCTTCATCAAAGACGTGCGCGGCAAGGGCCTCCTCATCGGCCTCGAGCTAGATGATGCAGCCAGGACCGAGCGCTTCGCCAATTCTGCCGAGGAAAAGAGGGTTCTCCTGGGCTGGAGCATGTATGCCGAGGCCACGGTGCGGCTTGCTCCACCCCTCATTATCTCCGCCGAGGAGGTAAACAAGGGTCTGTCCATCATAGGGGAGGCGCTGGCCGCGGTCAGCTAGCACGCTGAGTAGGGCCAAACCCGTGCACTGGGGGGGTGGAGAGGGCCAACGAAGCGCTCGGGGCACTCTGGATGACACCCCCCACGTCGGTATGCGAGGATTTCGCAACACCCCTTTATCGAAGGATGGCCAGAGCGAGTAGTCCAACTCCCCCTGACGAGAGAAAGGAACTGGGGCACATGAAAGGCGAGTTCAGCACGAGTAAGGTATTCGAGCCTATTACGATTGGCACAGTTGAGATCAAGAACCGCATAGTGGCAGGCCCTATGGTTATGAACCATGCCACTGAGGACGGCCACGTTACTCCGCGCATGATCGAGTACTATGCCGCCAAAGCTAGAGGTGGGTTTGGCCTGGTACATGTGGAAGCCTCCTATATCCGGCCCGACGGCAACATGTTCTCGCGGATGCTGGGCGTATACTCGGACAGGCAACTCCCGGGGCTCAACGAGATCGTCGAGGCAATCCATGCCTACGGAGCGAAGTGCACCATTCAACTGGTTCACGGCGGGCGCGTGTCGCACCCTCGGATCACGGGACAACAGCCCGTGGCCCCCTCGGATAGCACACCTCCTCTTGCCGCCAAGCCGAGAGGCTTGACCGTGGAGGAGATCGAGGAGTTGGTGCTCTGCTACGCGCGAGCCGCCGTCAGAGCCAAGGAAGCGGGCTTCGACGGTGCTATGATCCACGGAGCGCACGGCTTCCTCATCGCCCAATTCGTGTCGCCGCACTGCAACAAGCGCAAGGACAAGTATGGAAGAGACAGGTATCTCTTCGTCAAGCAGATCGTCGAAGCGTGTCGAGCCGCGGTCGGTCCTGACTACCCGCTTTTTGTCAGGATCAGCGCCGACGAGTTTCTTGGAGATGAAGGGCTGACTATCGAGGAAACCAAGAGGGCCTACGCACCACTCCTTCAGGAACTCGGTATCGACTGCATCGACGTGTCAGCCGGGATCCAAGAGAGAGTCTACTATAACATCCAGCCACTGTACACACCTCGGGCCAACATCCTTTATTTGGCAGAAGAGGTGAAGAAAGTAGTGGACGTGCCCGTCATCGGGGTCGGCCGCATCAACGACCCGCGGCTGGTCAAACAGGTGATAGAAACGGGGCGGGTTGACATGATCTCCTTGGCCCGCCAGAGCCTGGCCGATCCAGAACTGCCGAGGAAGATGGCCGAAGACCGACCCGATGACGTCAGGCGGTGTATCGCCTGCGATTTGGGCTGCTCCTACCGGCACATCGTGCAATGGATGGCCGACTGCGCCATCAACTACGAGGTGACACGTGAGGCTGCATATCGCTCTGCCATGCAACGACCCATCGAGCCTCAGAAGGTGGCCGTGGTGGGAGGTGGCGTAGCCGGAATGGAGGCCGCCCGGGTGGCGACCTTGCGTGGGCACAAGGTCACTCTCTACGAGAGATCGGAGCGACTAGGGGGGCTGATACCTCTGGTGGGCGACATGCCCCGGCTCTACATGCACGAGTTGAACAACGTCGTGGAGTACCTTTCCAACCAGCTAGCCAAGCTGGACGTGGACATCAAGCTGAAGACGGAGGCGACCGCCGATCTGCTCTCCAAAGCCAGGCCCGACGTCGTCATCCTGGCCACGGGATCCACTGAATGCCTGCCCAACGTCCCTGGCGTGGACGGGCCCCAGGTTGTCACCCTGCTTCAGTACCTCCGTGGTGGGGCCAAGATCGGCCACAAGGTGGTGGTCTGGGGCGGACACGAAGGAGCCGAGGCCGCCGTCTCCCTGGCCAGGCAGGAGAAGCAGGTGACCATCCTGGAGGAGTCCGACTCCGTCGCCGATGCCACCTTCCTCAAGTACGTCGGCCGGCAGTTGTTGCTGCAAAGGTACCTGGAGGAGGAAGGTGTCGAGATACTAACCGGAGCGACGGTCGAGGAGATAGGACAGAGCTCGGTGACCTACACCCGCAAAGGCAAGCGTGGGGAACTGGTTTTCGATACGCTGCTCATCGCTCTGGGTCGAGTGCCCGACGACAGGTTGGCTGAACAGCTGAAAGACATCGTGCCCGTCCTGCATAGAGTGGGCGACTGTCTAGAGCCGCACTCCGTCAGGCACTCCATCCACTCTGCAGCCAGGGTGGCCCTGGAGATATAGCGCGTAGGAGAAGCATACCGCGAGGGAGGTTTGTCTGAGATGGCGAAGCAAGGAGAGGAACTGAGATCGAAGGCCAAAGACCATGTAGTGTTCCCCGTGGTCTCACCGCAAGAGGTCTCCAAGATGGGACCATTGGTCCTCACCAGGGGGGAAGGCATCTACGTCTGGGACGTGGACGGCAAACGATACATGGACTCCATGGCTAGCGGCGTGTATGCCGTACACGTAGGCTATGGCCGCAAGGACATCGCCAAGGCGATGGAGGAACAAGCCTCTCGTCTGCACTACTTCTGCCCGTACGGCTACATCAGTGAGCCGGTCATCAGGCTCGGCGAGAAGCTGGCCCAACTGGCGCCGGGGGAACTATCTATCACCTTCTTCACCTGCGACGGCTCTGAGGCTGTGGAGTCAGCATTCAAGATCGCCAGGCAATGGGCATATCACAAGGGCTATCGCCGCAAGTACAAGATCATCTCGCGCCGCAGGGCCTATCACGGCTCGACCATGGGGGCATTGGCAGCCACGGGCACCATGTCTCCCCTGCGAGAGATCATGGAACCTTTGCCGCCGGGATACCGTTTCGCCTCGGCCCCCTACTGCTATCGCTGTGACTTCGGACTGAGCTACCCCGACTGTGGATTGATGTGCGCCAAGTCCGTGGAGCAGATCATACTCCACGAGGGGCCTGATAACGTCGCAGCCTTCATAGGTGAGATGGTGATGGCCGCCGGCGGATGTATCGTGCCGCCTCCCGAGTACTGGCCCAAGATCAGAGAGATATGCAGCAAGTATGGTGTCCTCCTCATTGACGACGAGGTGGTCTGCGGCTTCGGCCGGACTGGCAAGTTCTTCGGAGTGGAGCACTACGGCATCGAGCCAGATATCATGACCATGGCCAAGAGCCTCACCAGCGGCTACTCTCCACTGGGGGCCACCATGACCAGGAAAGAGATCATCGAGGACATGCCAGCCTTCTGGCATGTGCACACTTACAGCAACCATCCGGTGAGTTGCACAGCCTCCCTCGAGAACATTCGCATCATCGAAGCGGAGAACCTGGTCCAGAACTCGGCTGAAGTGGGCAAGTATCTCCTCAGCGGACTTCAGAGCCTGAGCCACCATCCGACAGTGGGGGAGGTCAGAGGGCTCGGCCTGCTTACGGCCGTCGAGTTCGTCAAGGATAGAGCCACAAGAGAACGCTTTCCCGAGGACCAGGGCTTCTGCCGTCGGGTCATGGACCTGGCCCTGGAGCAGGGGCTCATCCTCCGCCAGGTGGAGGACATCATCGAGTTCTGCCCGCCACTGATCATCACCAAGCCAGAGGTCGATGAGATGATCCAGATCACGGATCGCGCCATCACCCAGGCTGAGAAGGAGTTCGGTCTGTAGGATCCACAGAGACTCGTATGCCAAAACCACG
>CAYGQI010000055.1:8460-10035 GCA_964351925.1 uncultured Anaerolineales bacterium
GCTGGCATGCGAGCCATACTGCCCAGCCGGGACCTGATCGCTGACTCCATTGAAGTAGCTACCCTCGCCAACGGCTTCGATGCCCTGGTTCTCCTGGCCTCATGTGACAAGATCGTGCCCGCCGTCCTGATGGCAGCCGCCCGGCTTGACGTCCCGGCCATCGTGGTGACCGGGGGGCCGATGATGCCCGGGCGATACAAGGGCAGGGAACTGGCGGTCTACGAAGCCAGGGAGGCCCTCGGCCAGTACCTGAAGGGCGAGATGGCGCTGGAGGATCTTCGAGACATCGAAGCCAGCATCTGTCCGGGGCCGGGCTCTTGCTCCATGATGGGCACCGCCAATAGCATGGGTGCGGTGACCGAGGCCGTCGGCATGTCCCTGCCAGGTTGTGCCACCGCCCACGCAGTCAGCAGCAAGAAAGAGGCCCTCGCCAGGCAGAGCGGGGTCCAAATTGTACGCCTCCTGGAGGAGGATGCCCGGCCTTCGGCCATCATGAGCCGGGAGGCGCTTCTCAATGGCATCACCGTTGCCATGGCCATGGGCGGTTCCACCAACGTGGTACTGCACATGTTGGCCCTAGCTCGGGAGCTGGGCCACAGGCTGCAACTCGAGGACTTCGACGCCATCAGCACACAGACCCCTTTCCTCTGCGATATCAAGCCCAGCGGGACTCGGAGCCTCCTGGCGTTGGAGGAGGCCGGTGGGGTGCCGGCCGTGATGCACGAATTGCGACCTTTGCTCCACCTCGACCTCCCGACAGTCAACGGGAAGACCGTCGGGGAGAATGTATCGTCCGCACAGAACCGAGACCCACAGGTCATACGCTCGCTCGGCGAGCCGTTGAGGCCGGAGGGCGGCATAGCAGTGCTGAAAGGAAGCCTGTCGCCCGATGGGTGTGTGGTGAAACAATCCGCCGTCGCCCCGCAGATGATGGCCCACCGAGGTCCGGCCAGGGTTTTCGACGGTGAGACCGCCGCCATGCAAGCCATAACCGGTGGTCAGATCAACCCAGGCGATGTGGTGGTGATCCGCTATGAGGGCCCTCGCGGTGGACCCGGCATGCCCGAGATGCTGATGCCTACCGCCACGCTGACGGGACTGGGGCTCGGTGGGTCAGTATCACTGGTCACCGACGGCCGGTTCTCTGGAGCGACCAAAGGGGCCTGCGTGGGTCACATCTCCCCCGAGGCCATGGATGGTGGCCCCCTGGCCCTGGTCGAGGAGGGTGACACCATCGAGATTGACATCCCACAGCGCCGCGTCGACCTTGCGGTCCCCTCTGAGGAGCTTGCGCGGAGGAGGGAGGAGTGGAAGCCACCCCAGCGCCGCCTTCAAGGATACCTCAAGCTCTACGCCGAGAACGTCGGCCCCAGCCACGAGGGGTGCTTGCTGCATCACTGAGACTCATCAGCAAGAGAGGTAGCTGCTATGGAATGGCCTATTGCCTATCTTCACTACGTGCCGGATAGCTCACGTTTCATCGAGATGATGCGCGGCGCGATGAAGGCCATGGACTGCGCCGGCGTCAAGCCTGGAGAGAACGTGGTCATATCTACCGACACGAACAAGCTGCGC
>CAYGQI010000056.1:0-1406 GCA_964351925.1 uncultured Anaerolineales bacterium
CGCTCGTCTTCCAGGCGATATCGATCGAGCAAGCGTCCCAGGAACTCTATCGGCAGCTTTCCCACTTCGAATCTCTGTGCCACTGGACGTCACCCCGTTCCGAAAATCGGCCCTGCAGGGAAAGCAAGGCGCCGATAACCACTATAGCTCAGTCAGCATCCTGGGGACAACATGGTCGCCGCGGGGCAACCGTAGAGCAAGCCAAGCGCGCCCCAGGGAAGTTGTGTCGCCAAGGGAGCACACCGACATCCAACTCTCATGTCACCCAGGCCGTAAACGCTTGGGGATGCAGAAGAGCCGCCAGGGAGCCGCCAGGCCGTATCAGCGACGGGTCCTGACAGTCTCTGGCGGCTATTGACAGCGCGTTGCACACTCAGGGACAAGCCAGGCAGTTTCTGGCAGCATCGTTGGCAGTTCCCGACAGTCGAGATGTGGTAGAAGGAATACGGGTCCGACAAAAGGTCATGGCCCACACCACCCGTGCTGTGTTTACCGCGCCGTTGACCACGTGTGCGGAGGAGGTAGAGAACCATGAAGACCATCCTGTTCTTGCTGCCGGCTCTTCAAGAAGTCCTCTCCCAGGACTTCCGCCAGATCAAGTACTCCCTTTTCCCACCCCTGAGCCTGCTCACCCTGGCAGGACTGGTCCCGCGGGACAGGTACAGAATGCTCGTCAGAGACGAGCACGTCGAGGACGTCATCGTGGACGAAGACGTGGACCTGGTGGTCATGACCGTGTATGTATCCTCTGCCAGACGTGCGTATCAACTCAGCGACTATTATCGAACGAGGGGAGCCAAGGTGTTCCTGGGTGGGATCCATCCCACCACGCTTCCGGAGGAGGCTGCACAGCATGCCGACAGCGTATGCCTGGGCCCTGGAGAATCGGCCTTCCTGCGCATGCTAGAGGACTTCGAGGCCGGCTGTCTGAAGAAGCAGTACCACGGCTACAGGGACACGGACCTATCTAACGTGCCCTTGGCACGGCGAGACCTGATGAATCAGAGCAAGTATTTGGTGCCTAATACGATGGTCGCTTCCAGAGGCTGCCCGTATTGCTGCGACTTCTGCTACAAGGAGAGCTTCTGGGGAAGGGACTACCATGCGTTCCGCCCGTTGAGCGAGATCAGAAAAGAGTTGGATACGTTCAGGCACAAGTTCGTCTTCTTCCTGGACGACAACCTCCTGGGCAATCGCAGGGAGGCCCGAAGGCTCTTCGCACTGCTCAGGGAATACGACTTCGTGTGGCAGGCATCAGCCTCTCTGGACGCTGCATACACTCCGGGCTTCCTCCGAGAGGCGTACGGTTGCGGGTGCCGGAGCCTCTTCGTCGGGTTCGAGTCCGTGGTCAAGGCCAACATGGAGCGTGCCCACAAACCGCAGAACAGGAAGTACGACTACGCCGA
>CAYGQI010000056.1:1506-2813 GCA_964351925.1 uncultured Anaerolineales bacterium
TCGCCAGGAAGACGCACGGCGGACACAGAGGGCGACACCAGATAGAGAGCGCAGTTGAGGACGAGCATCAGGGGCAGAGGCGGGAGTGGATGGGAGTCGAACCCGCCATGGCTAGCTCGTCTCTACCCATCAACGGTTTTGCAAGCCGCGGAGGCCACACTCTACGGTCCTGATGGTCATCGCTGTAGAATGGAAGCTGAACTCGCTCCGCTCGATAGCAGACGTGCTCGACCCACAGCCTCTGCCGTCATCTACAACTTACTGAAGAAAACGACGAACGAATAGGTCACTTCATGAAAGGAACGTACGATATGGCCGTATCGATGTGCATTCCGATGGGGCTGCTACTGACCGTAACAGGCGCACTGCTTCTCGCGATCAAGAGGCAGCGGAGGCTAGCTGCAGCACTCGTCATCCTGGGGATGCTGCTGGTCGCGGCAACCTGTGCCATCATCGAACTGGCCACATCGATGTAGGCACCGCGAGACGCGTGCGTGACATCACTCGTCTTCCGCCCTCGCCCAATGTCAATGCCCAGCTGCGGAAGCGGCCCCAGGTTGGCGCACGGTGGTGTCTCTGCCCGGGGCGAATGAGACCTACACTGCTCACGCGCGTCCAGGAACAAGAAGGGCATCAAAGCAGGACTGGTCAGAAGGTTCACTCACCGGGCGAGAACGCAGACTCGCGGTGGAAACACACACCGAGAGCAGATCGAGAGGGCGAGTGAGGACGCACCATGAGGCACAGGAGCGGGAGTGGATGGGAGTCGAACCCACCATGGCTAGCTCGTCGCTACCCATCAACGGTTTTGAAGACCGCGGAGACCACCGGGCCCCAACCACCCCCACGTGTTTTTATGATAGTCGCTTTCACGTCGGTAGTCAAGGGCGGCACTGGGCTCGCGACGGGCATGGGCAGAGCGCTCTAGGACAGTGCTGCACTCAAAGCGTCACTCACCTCTGTGCCAGTGAGCGGGCGGGGGTAGTTGTACAACGGGCCTCTGGGAGGTTCGTTATAGTACGGCCGGTTGCATCCCGGGCAGCCTGACGTCTGGAAAGCCTCGCCACCGGCCAGGGCCTCCTCGAGCTCGCTCCTCGGGAGGCCGAAGGACGCAATCCGTCCTCGCTCCGAGAAGGAGACGTCCTCTACCGAGCACACTCCCTGTACAAGTAAGTACCGGGTCACCTGAAGGCGCCGGTAACTCTCCAAGGACGGTGGAGACTCGTCTTGCATCGCGGTCCCCCCAATGGGGGTGAAAGCGAAGAGAGAAGGGGTCACTCCCCAACTGAGGAGCAGCGCCATCATGC
>CAYGQI010000056.1:2913-4611 GCA_964351925.1 uncultured Anaerolineales bacterium
TCGAGAGCTCTCGGACTGACCGTCACCTGGAGGCAGCAGCGCTGTATCCTGCCATCCATGTAGGCCGTCTCCACCGCATCAAGAATCTCGCCCTGATCCCACGATGGCCAGTTCACCCGAGACAGAGCCATGGCCGAAGCTGTGCTGCTCCGCGCCTGGGCACAGAAGCCGCAGTCACGAGAACAACGCCCCCCAACCATCAGATAGGCAGTGGTCGGGGGGGCGTCCAGCCGACTATCCACCATGCCCAAGACACCGATGGTGCCCGAGGAGACCTTGATCAAGTCTGCCAAGGCGTCTCTACTCCAACGCCTCCTCCGTCACCGCCCCTGACTCTGCCCTTCTGCTCTTCAGGCGGCGGTAGAAGAACAGGCCAGCCAGCCCGCAGACCACGATCAGAATAGGTATGTCGAAGGGACGCATTACCTCGCGTACCCTCTCCCAATGCTCACCGAAGACGAACCCTGCCCAGGTGAGCACCCAGCACCAGATGAAGGAACCAGCAAAGGTCCAGACGGTGAACTTGCCAAAGTTCATTCTGGCCACGCCAGCCGGCAAGGAGATGAAGGTGCGCACCACCGGCAACAGGCGCGAGAAGAAGGCGGTGTGCTCGCCGTACTTCTCGAACCATCTATCGGCTACTTCTATCTCGTGAGTCCGGATCAGGACGTATTTGCCGTACTTCTCCAGTAGCGGCCGGCCACCCTTCGCACCGATCCAATAGGTGACCACCGAACCCGCGGTGCACCCCACCGCACCCCACCAGCCGCCCCAGAAGCTGTGCCACACCGACAATCCCCGGGCCTGGATCAACATCCATCCCGCGAGGGGCATGGTCACTTCGCTGGGCAAGGGTATGCACGCACTCTCGATGGCCATAGCCAGCACGATGCCGGCCCAGCCCACGGTCTGAATCAGGTTCTGCAGGAAAAGCACTACCTGGTGTTCAAGGGCTTCCAACGCACTGTCCTCCTTGCGGATGATCCCGCTGGTCAGTCGATTGTAACATGGGCGGGAGCTTCCGGCAATGAGACGTTGTGGGGGAGATGAGGTATCAGGAGGCCTGGTACGAAGTGCCAGAGGAGGACAGCGCGTCGGCCAGAGCGGCCAGTCGCTCCATGTTCGCCAGACTCAAGGAGACTCCGTGATCGCGCAACTCGCGATAGCCCATGTCTCTGAAGAGTCGATAGCTCGCCACCCTGCACATCTCGTCGTACAGTTCGGGCCACTTGTGGCCGCGCCTCTCGAGGCAGAAGGAGACGAACTCTTCAGCTAGAGCGTTGTCGTCGACGACCACGGACATCTCCGGAGACGAATTCTCGGTTCACGGAAGAAAGGCCCTGCCCCGGCCGCTTCCGCCCGCAACGTGGGCACGAGTATTCTACCCAAGCCCGCATGTACTGTGCCACAGATTTGACCAACATGGACCTTAAAGAATCGAGGGCAACACCTTAAAGATAGGACACCGTGGGCGCCGCCATGAGCGCAGATGCCTGCATCGGCCATTCTCCCCGAGAGGTTTGCAGCATGGCCGCGGGCCATACTGTGGATCCCTTCGTCAGCATATCCTCTTTCCTGCCCGGGGCACGTGCGCCGCCCCTCCTATCCAGGCTGCTCGGGCTCGGTGCTTCCACGTTTTGCAGAGAGAGACCCTTGATCGTATAATGTATAGATAAGGAGATTGACAGAATGTGGCGG
>CAYGQI010000056.1:4711-10026 GCA_964351925.1 uncultured Anaerolineales bacterium
CTGCTGCTGCCAACCATCGTCTCGCGCTGCCAAGTTCTCGCCCTTCGTCCGGTGCCCTTCAAGATCATTGAAGACGAACTGCTACTGCGACATGGAGTAGATGCAGAGCGAGGCAGACTGCTGGCCAGGCTGGGCGGTGGCCGCATAGGCTGGGCCATACGAGCAAGTCAGGACGCTTCCATGCTCCAGCGCAGAGAGGACACGCTGCGAGAACTCGGGGCGTTGCCCAGGATGGGGCGTCTTGACCGTCTGGAATACGCACGGCGCCTGGGCGGCAAAACAGACGGCATACAGGAAACGTTGGAACTGTGGCTGAGTTGGTGGAGGGACCTTCTGCTGATCACGGGCGGCAGCCCCGACACCATAAGCAACGTGGACGTCGCAGCCTCTCTGGAACAGGAGGCCCGCAGGTATGATCTCAGGAGCGTAGTCCAATTCGTCAAGGCCATTCACAGAACACAGCGCGCGCTGGAGATGAACGCTGATCCCCGCCTGGCTCTTGAAGTGTTGATGTTGGATCTTCCCGCACGAAGGAATTGAGAGGATGACCGTGCCCAGAATCGCAGGCATTCGTTTCAGAGACACAGGAAAGGTGTACTACTTCGATGCCTCAGCCATAGAAGACCTGGCAGAGGGTGAGTACGTCGTCGTGGATACCTCAAGGGGCCAAGAGGTGGCGCGAGTAGCCATCATCCCAGAAGAGACCCCCAAGGACATCGCCAAGGAGACCCTGAAGCCGATCCAGCGACGAGCGGAACCCCTCGACCTGGTACAGATGGAACACCACCGTCTACGTGAGAAGGAGGCGTTGGCTCACTGCCAGGAGACAGTGAGAGAGCATGGACTGCCCATCAAGCTGCTCAAGGCCGAGTACAACTTCGATGGTAGCCATCTACTGGTATACTTCGTGGCCGAGAAGCGGGTGGATTTCCGAAAGCTGGTCCAGGAGCTCCGCAGGACCCTCAAGACCAAGGTGGAGCTCCGTCAGCTTGGCGTGCGCGACGAGGCCAAGCTGATGGGAGGCATTGGGAGATGTGGCAGAGTACTCTGCTGCGAGAGTTTCATGCACGACTTCAGCCCGGTGTCCATCAAAATGGCGAAACGCCAGGACATCTCCTTGAACCCCTCTGAGATCTCAGGTCTGTGTGGAAGACTCCTGTGCTGCCTGGCATACGAAGACGACTACTACCAGGAAGTGAAACATAAGCTACCACAAGTGCGCGAGATCGTCAACACCACTCTCGGCTCTGGGGAGGTGAAGGCAATCAACGCCCTCAAGCAAACCGTGACCGTGGAACTGAAGAACGAGGTGACGGTCGAAGTATCAGCGGAGGACATCCTGGAGGCGACGGGCACGAAAGCTAAGCGCGAGCGTTCTTAGTGATGGGGACTATCGCGAGAGTCCGTCCGCCCCGCACGGCGATTCCCGAGGGCTCGCAGGCGCTCCACCGAATCCGCGGGGACAGGTACGTCACCCAAGGACAAGGGTCCGTTCTGTTCGTAGCAGTGGAAATCCGTTCCCCCTGTCGCTATCAGACCATATCGCTGCCCTAGCTTGGCAAGTTCCTCCCGCTCCTCGTGGGAGTATCTGGGGTAGTAGGCCTCCAGCCCCACCAGCCCGCATCCGGCCAGTCTGATTACCACATCCTCCTGGCGCCAGGGGTGCGCCAGTACAGGGAGCCCTCCCGCAGCCCCGATCATCTCCAGGGCCTGTGTCGGGGTGAGCTTGTAGCGGGCCACGTAGGCAGGGCCACTCAGGCCAATGAACTTGTAGAAGGCCTCGTTGATGCTTCCCACGTAGCCCTTCTCTTGTAGCGCCCGCGCCACGTGCGGACGTCCGAAGGCTGAGCTATCGCCTGCGATTTCCAGTACGCGCTCCCAAGAAACGGACAGACCCATACCAGCGAGCTTCCCGACCATTTTCCGGGCTCGTTCCCGCCTCGCTCGCCGCAGCACCTCCAGCTTCTCCTGCAAGTCCCTGTCCCGGTGGTTCACATAGTAGCCCAGGATGTGCACCTCCCGCGACCCTTGCTCCGCACTCAGCTCGATCCCTGGAATGACCTCTAGTTCATGGCCTCGCGCAGCCGCCAGCGCCTCGTCGAGGCCATCCGTAGTGTCGTGGTCAGTTATGGCTATAGCTGAGAGGCCTTTCTCGAGGGCAACCTGCACCACTTCCGCAGGTGAGAGCAGACCATCAGATGCGGTGGTATGAATGTGAAGGTCGACCCCTGCCATCTCAGAGCTTGCCCAATCTGTCCAGCAGGGTGTTCTTCACCTCGGGGATGGGGACGCGTGTCTGTTCCATGCTGTCCCGGTCTCGAATGGTGACAGCATTATCCTCCAGGCTCTCCACATCGACGGTGATGCAGAACGGGGTACCTATCTCATCCTGTCTTCGATACAGCCGGCCGATGCTGGCGGTGTCGTCGTACGCCGTCATCATCTCTATCCTCAACTCCGACGCGATCTGCTTGGCGAGAGCCACCAGTTCCGGCCTGTTTCGCAGCAGGGGGAACACCGCCGCCTTGATTGGCGCGAGTTCCGGATGTAAACGCAAGACGACGCGATTCGCCTTTCTCACCTTCTCCTCGCGATAGGCATCCACGAGAAAGGCCAGGGCGGCCCGATCCACACCCCCGGAGGGCTCTATGATGTAGGGGACGAGGTGGGTGCCGGTCTCCTCGTCGAAGTATGCCAGGTCCCTGCCGCTGAAGAGAGTATGTTGCCGCAGGTCAAAGTCCGTACGGTTCGATATCCCCTCCAATTCCGACCAGCCAAAGGGGAACAGATACTCTATGTCCTGTGTGGCCTTGGAGTAGTGAGCGAGTTCGTCGCCCTCGTGTTGCCGCAAGCGCAGATACTCCGGGCGTATCCCGTACTTCACATACCACTCAAAGCGCTCTTCCACCCAGCGCTGATGCCACTCCTCGTCGGTGCCAGGTTTCACAAAGTACTCGATCTCCATCTGCTCGAACTCTCGAGTGCGAAACGTGAAGTTCCGAGGTGTGATCTCATTGCGAAAAGCCTTGCCTATCTGGGCCATGCCGAAAGGCAGCTTCTTGCGAGAGACATCAAGGACGTTGGCGAAGTTCACGAACATGCCCTGCGCCGTCTCCGGCCGGAGGTAGGTGAGGGAGGCGTCGTCTTCAACCGGCCCGAGAAAGGTCTTCAGCATGAGATTGAACAGGCGAGGCTCGGTCAGTTGCCCGCCGCACTCTGGGCACACCCCGTTCTCGACGTGATCAGCCCGAAAGCGCTTCTTGCAGTTCATACAGTCGACCATGGGATCAGTGAAGCTCTCCACGTGGCCGCTTGCTTCCCAGACGCGTGTATTCATGAGGATGCCGGCGTCGAGGCCGACCATATCGTCCCTGCGCTGGACCATGTCCCGCCACCAGATGTTCTTGATGTTCCGTTTCAATTCGACACCGTAAGGTCCGTAGTCCCAGGAACCACCGACGCCACCGTAGATCTCGCTGCTCTGGAAGATGAACCCCCGCCTCTTGCACAGCGAGACTATAGTATCCATGTCCACCATTAGCTGTTGTTCAACCATTCAATCTCTCCATGTCCCGCGACCTCGCCACCACCGTCTCGTCCGTACCTCAATGTGAGCGCATCATGATCCAGTAGCCCCTCTCGGCTCAAGGGATAGAGTACTGGACCCGGCCTCCTCCCGTCGCAGAGCGTCCATGAAGTCAACGGATTTCAAGCTGCGCTCCAGGAGATAGGTGATGTAGCGACGCAGCATGCTCTCCAGCTCCAGGCGCGTACTTGGTTCAACCCTCAATCTGCGACACCGGCTGTAGTCTCTGGACTGGAGATACAGCAGAGTCGCACACGCCTGTGCAGACAGATCGCGGCAGCCTCGCTGTCCCCGGCCGCAGTCCAGGCAGACTACACCGCCCTCTTCGAAGTTGAAAAGCGCGGCCTTCCCTCCCAAAGGTTGAGTACAGCGGACGCACTGGTGCAGTTGAGGTCGATAACCCACGTAGTCAAGCAACCGCAGCTCGAAGTAACGGAGCAGAAGGTCCGTATCTTCAGCATCGCCAAGCCAGGACAGCGCATTCACCAGAAGATCGAACAGTCGTCCGTTCTCCTCCCCATCCTCAGTGAACCTGTCCACTAGTTCCGCAAGGTAGTAGGCGTAGCTGGTCAGCGCCAACTCGACCCTGATGGGCAAGAACGCATTGATGGTCTCGGCCTGGGTCACGATGTCCAGGCTCTTCCCCTTCGCGATGAGAAGTCTGCTGTGAGTGAACAACTCAACGTGTCCGGCCTTGCGACTGGTGGGCTTGCGAACCCCTTTCGCCAGGACCCTCATTTTTCCGAACCAGGGCGTGTAGATCGTGAGCAGCTTGTCTGCCTCGCCGAAATCATGCCTTCGCAGTATGACGGCCTCGGTGCGGTACAGCCGGTCCCTCGAAGTCAACCCTGCTACCCCCCTCGTAAGGTGTTATAGCGATAGGGACGCTCCCAGTTCTTCTCCATCTTCTTCTGATAGAGCTCTTCAGCGTCTACGCCCAGTGCCGAGAGCAGGTGAAGAATGCGAATGATCGCGTCGATCAGTTCCTCTCCCACCTTGTCCAGTTCTGCGCCCTTCTTGTAAGCATCGGTCGCCTCCGAGATCTCGGTGTGTATCAGGGCCAACATCTCCCAGAGGCGCTCTTCTCCCGACGAGAACCCCTTGGCATCAGCCATCTCACGGACTTCCATCATCATCTTGTTGAGACCCTCGGCCTCCATCTGTGCAGAGCACCTCCCTGAACACGCATCGGAGATAACCTCCCGCCGGCCCTCGCGGTCAGATGTGCCCCGGCAGTTTTCCCGCCGCTCCCGTTGACCCCAGGAGGTGCGGGAACGCCACGTGCTCAGGCCATCACACCGCCGGGACGACCGGGCCGCCGTGTCCAAACACCTATGAAAGCTAGAAGGAGAATCATCGACGCACCTACCATGGGCAAACCACAGAGGCGTGTGCCTCCTCGCTCCTCTGCTGTCGCGGGTCGCCAACGCGGCGTCGAGCCATCGGCCACCTTTCGCTCGCCGGAGCCGTCGGCATTCACCAGGAAGACCGCCCGGTCTCCCTCCTCTCCCATGGCCAGGGCGATGGCGTTCCCATCTGGCGACCAACGTGCCTCAGGGCGCCGCCCCTGGGCTATGGACAGTAGCGCCCCACTGCGGTCCATGGCGTAGACTTGTGTGAGCTCGTTCTCCGTCGACGTGAACAGAAGCGACGAACCGTCGGGCGACCAATGGGGTCTGCTGTCCCACAAGTCTCCCGACACCCTTTCCGACTGGAGCGCCAACTCGCC
>CAYGQI010000057.1:0-2078 GCA_964351925.1 uncultured Anaerolineales bacterium
GAAACGGGCTGTCGGATGCGGGCCGGTGAAGAGCTGCCATCCGGAGACGAGCGAGGCGGCTGAGCCCCGTGAGCGTAGGGGTCGAAGTCCGCGGCCCGATCACTCCAGCATGGTCACAGTGGGGTCTCCGTAGAGCACGAAGGAGGCCCAGGTTACGTCGTGAGGACGGGTTTCCTTGAGCTGCCACCTCGCCTGACGCAGGGCTTCACCCAGGCTCTTGCCTGAGAGGAGGTGTTCATAGAAGGTAGCGGCGAACTGGGCTGCTCCTTCGTCAAAAATCGGCCACAAGGTGCCTATGATTCCCAACGCCCCGCCCCTGATGAAGGACGAGGCCAGCCCCTCGGTCTCCGACGCGGTGTAGCTCACCTCACCCTCCCGCATCATCTCCCGTCCAGACTCGCAGGCGTTGAGCAGGACGAGGGGCCTTCCTCTCAAAGTGCGCTGGATGGTCTGCGCGATGAACACGTTTTGGCCGGCCAGAAGCAGGCCGCTTTCGTCGGGGTTCTCAACGTTGAAGTACGCGTGACCGGAGAAGTGAATGATGTCGTAGTTGCCTGACGCCAGGGCGCGGTGAAGCTTGAGCCCAGTGGCTTCCTCGCCGAGCCAGATGTCCACATCGGCGGCGGCTTCGCTGAGCCTGTTAGCGACCCAGTTCACCTCAGTCTCCGTCGCCGGAAGATCCCCGGTTGGATTGGCGATGAAGAGAAAGCGTAGCCTTTCGCCGCGTGTGTACTCGTTGCGACGAGGGAACTCACGCATCATGGGCATGCGTCCTACCGGGCAGCGCAGACATACGAACTCGTTCTCCGCGTACATTAGCTCCCAAGGGAGCTCCAGATCGTTGGAGGCGATCAGCAAGGGGTCACGGGCAGTGCTCAGGTGCTGCTGAATGGTGGTGGGCAAGAAGAGACGATACATGAGGTCTCCTAGCTCAGACAGGGAATCCACGGCCTCGGTGTCGGGCAGCTCAGGCATTCTGCCCCTCAGAGTGGCTTGAGCTCCGAACAGCAGATTAATGACGGTGGTCAGGTCGTCAATGGCCTTCCTCATGTCCAGCCTGTCGCTGCGCGCGACCTTGATGCTGCCTTGTATGGAGGAGGCATCCTGCCACCCAGTGCCCGAGACATTGAGTATGACGTTGTAGTTAGCTACGCCCCCTGACTCCGGCATCCTGCTGAGCGAGAGTGTGGTCTTTCTCTGAACTAGCTTGGCGCTGGAGAGCTTGTCCTCGATTCTGGCCCGCAGTTCGTCGAGATCCTCCTCCTTGACCGCCTGAAGTGCATCTGACGCCTCACGCATCTTTCCCTGGGCTTTGAGTTCCTGCACTCGACCCAGCGTGGCTCCGATGTGGCTCAGCGCTTCGGTCTCGTCGCGAAGGGCCACGCCTTCCTGTTTGGCCTCCCTCATGTCCTGCACGAGGGCATCCGCTTTGGCTTGCATCCGCACCAAGGCCTGCGATAGTTGTTCTTCCGTGGCGAGCCGGGTCCGGACCTCTTGCGCAGCCTGGCTGGGATCCGATGCCTTGCTGAGCAGGTCCTCCAATTGGCGCGGGTTCTCCCACCTGGCGGTCGCTATGGCCTTGTCGAGCAGGCTGAGGTTGTTCTCGATGAGCGCTACTTGTGCGGCCCACTCCGAGCCCTCCAGACCAGACACACTCTGGTGCAGCGCGCCATACTCTTGCCGAAGACGTGCGGCCCGATCCAGAAGATCCCGGAGTCGCGCGTCTCCGTAGTACAGCTCAGGGAGTTCCTGGTGCAGCTTCTGAACCTGCTGGCGTATTGCTCTCAACTTTGCCTCGGTGTCACGAGGCCAGGCGGAGGCCACCGTCTGGAGTCTCTGCTCCAGGCCAGCCAGGGCCTCCAGCTGCCGATCAGCGCTGAGATGAGCAAAGCTCTCCAGGTTCTCGCGCAGGATCACGAGGCTCTCTCGTAAGGCGCCGCTCTCCTCAACGAGGCGTGCCTCCACAGTCTGCTTGTCTTCACGCTGCTTTGCCCTGGACCACCGGACCTGGTCCATGGTCTTCAAGTTGGCCTCCGCGGAGTCGGCGAGTTGACGTGCCCGCTTCAGATCACCCCGTT
>CAYGQI010000057.1:2178-3709 GCA_964351925.1 uncultured Anaerolineales bacterium
GGGCATGGCGGAGAGAGTGAGGCGCAGGGAAGACAGTTCGTCGCCGAGCTCTGCCAGTCGTTGTGCAGGATCGATGAGCCTGGCACCGCATCGGCGACAGAATCTCTTGGCCTCATCATTGACTGTGGCACAGCGCCAACAGGTATTGCCGTCGGCCTCCGCCCGGGTCTCCTGCTTTTCAGGTTTGACCGTGCCTTGACCATGCTCGTGGACGGCTGCCAGAGCGGCTCCGCACCGGCGACAGAACTTGTCGGTCACAGGGTTGAGCGCTCCGCAGGAGGCACAAGGCTGCATCCTGTCGGCGACTTCGGAGCCGCACTTGGCGCAGAATCTGGCTTGCGATGGTGTCTCCGCACTGCAGACTGGACAGATCATCTTTCGTCGCGTGGTAGGCGCTGCAAGTGTGCCTGTCAAGCGGCCCGCCCTTTCTGAACCTGGTTACCAGCGGGTCCGCCGGGACGCTGTCGCCTACACTAAGTGGCCTCTATGGCAACGCGGGCGATCTCACCTGGGCGCACGGTGATCTCCTCGGTGTAGAGTCGCCCGTCCACGTTTGTCTT
Source organism: uncultured Anaerolineales bacterium (assembly GCA_964351925.1). Lineage (GTDB taxonomy): Bacteria > Chloroflexota > Anaerolineae > UBA7937 > B3-Chlor > JAUVXJ01. The sequence goes on from CAYGQI010000057.1 coordinate 2,739, forward strand.
GAGGAGGTATTCCCCTGCGGGTACGTCGCCCACCACGAAGTTCTCGAGCCATTCGTCGTCAGGATTAATGTCACTGGCGGCGTATGTCGTTGCGTCCTGCCAGCGCCGATCCGGAGTATCGCTGCGGTAGAGAGTGAGAGGGTGCTCGGCGATGGGTCGGCCCTCGCTGTCAACCAGGAGACCCACCACAGTGCCCTTGTCAGGTAGAGGGCGCAGCCAGAGTTCAGGGTTCCTGGTGTGTTCGTAGCTGTTCCGGCCCACCCGCACCTCAAAATGCAGATGGGGGCCGATGGCGACGCCGGTCATGCCCACCTCGCCGATGAGATCGCCTTCATTAACTGTCTGCAGGAAGCGAACATGCACTTTGGAGAGGTGTCCGTAGAGCACGTAGACTTTCTGGTCACGATACGGTTCATCGAGCTGGATGATCACCAGTTGGCCGTAGAAGTTCACACGTTCGCCACGCATGACCCGATGGTCTGTGCCGGCCACGATGACTCGCCCCTTGCCCGCGGCGAAGACCGGAGTGCCAAAGGGATTGGGGAAGTCGGCACCGCGATGGATGCGATACTTGCCCCTGGCAGTGGAACCATAGGGATAAAAACGGCTGGGCTCGTTTCCATCACCACTCCCGAACGGGCGGCCCAGCCATTGATGAACCTGAGGTTCGACCACCGTCGGCGTCGGAGTTTGAGTGGGGGTCGCGGTCGGAAGCGGAGTGAAGGTCGGCGCCTGGGTCGGGGTGTTCGTCGGAGTCGGAGTAGACGTGGAAGTGGGCTGGAGAATGGCAGCGAGCGTGCCCACAGGCCACGCGGAGAAGACCGCAAGGGCAAGCAGACAGGTCAACGTGATGGCGCTGGCCAGGAGGGCGAGGGCCAGCTTCCCAGTCTTCGAACCTCGCTGGTGATGCTCACCGGTCACAGGCACATTATATCACAGCCATGAGACGGCAAGCCATCCCCCGAGGGCCC
>CAYGQI010000057.1:3809-9968 GCA_964351925.1 uncultured Anaerolineales bacterium
AGGGCAGGAAGGTGGTCTTCACCAATGGCTGCTTCGACCTGCTGCACTTGGGTCACATTCGTTACCTTAGGGAAGCCAGGCAGCATGGGGACCTCTTGATCGTCGGCGTAAATGACGATCAGTCCACTCGACATCTGAAGGGACGCGGGCGCCCCTACATGGTTCAGGAGGATCGGGCGGAGATTCTGGCGTCTCTGAGATGCGTCGACCTGGTGGTCATGTTCAGCGAGCGGACGGCGGAGAGGCTGGTAGAGTCACTGAGGCCCGATGTGTACGTCAAGGGCGGGGACTACAGTATGGAGGAACTGCCTGAGGCCAAGATCGTGACTGAGTACGGCGGAGAAGTGTTCCTCGCTCCGCTCGTACCGGGGTGCTCCACGACCGACCTGGTCTCGGCCATCCTGCAGTGGCATAGTGGAGAGGTGGAGTGACCCCCGGTGCTGCACCCGCGGCCGAGGCGTCTGATGAGTACACCGTGCCTGGGGAGAGCGAGCCCGGCGAGATAGCCCAGGCGGCTGTGATTGTGGCTCTCGGCAATGTTAGCAGCCGTTGCCTGGGACTGATTCGAGAGACGGTTATCTCGCACCTCTTTGGTGCGACAGGCATGGTCAGCGCCTTTCGCGTCGCCTCCATTGTGCCTACGATGATCTATGATCTGCTCGTCGGAGGCATGATCAGCGCCGCCCTCGTTCCCGTTTTGAGCGACTACGTGACCTCCCTGAAGAGAGATGAACTCTGGCGGCTAGCCAGCGCGCTCTTCACTCTAGTCGCTGTTGCGCTTTCCGCAGTCGTCCTGATCCTGGAGGTCGCCGCTCCGGGCGTGTCGCGGCTGCTCGGAGGGGGCTTCGACTCGGCCTTGCTCTCGGAGACCACCAGGCTCATGAGACTGATCATGCCTGCCCTGCTGTTCCTGGGTCTGGCTGGAGCAGCGACCGGCCTCCTGTACGCAGAGAAGCGGTTCGTATATCCCGCTTTCGGCGCCAGCGTTTTCAATGCTGGCATCGTGCTGACGGCGCTGTTTCTTGGAAACAGGGTGGGCATCGCTAGTCTGTCCCTGGGAGTGCTTCTAGGCTCCGTTCTCCAGCTGGGAATCCAGTTGCCAGGGCTTCGGGGCCTGCGGTTCTCTTTCTCTCTGAATCTGGGCTACCCAGGGTTGAGGCGCATGGGCAGTCTTTACCTTCCTGTGGCGCTGGGTCTCATAGTCAGCCAGGTGGGCATCGCCATTGACCGGAACCTCGCATCGCGCACGGGAGAGCAGAGCATTGCCTGGATGCAGAACGCTACTACCCTCATCCAGTTTCCTCTGGGGCTGGTGGCAGTGGCTGTGTCCACGGCAGTGCTGCCCTCCCTTTCTAGGCTGGCCTCGTCGGCCGACATGGCTCGCTTCCGGAGGACTCTGGGCATGGCGCTTAGAGTCGTCATGCTGCTCATCATGCCGGCGACTGCTGGACTCCTGGTTCTGGCAACCCCAGTGATAGCCCTGATCTTCGAGCACGGAGCATTTGAGCCCTATGACACCGTTCGTACCGCCCAGGCTCTGCGTCTCTACCTGATCGGGCTTCCCTTCGCCGCCGTAGACCAACTCCTCATCTTCGCGTTCTATGCCAGAAAGGACACCAGGACCCCCGTGCTGGTGGGCGTGCTCGGAGTTCTCACCTACCTGATAGTGGCGTTGACGTTGATCACTCCTCTAGGCATGCTGGGTCTGGTCGTGGCTAACTCGGTGCAGTTGAGCGTGCACGCGTTGGCTATGCTCTATCTGAGCCACCGGTACTTTGATGGCCTCCGAGGTCAGCGTTTGGGCGCGACAGCTGTCAAGGTGATAGTCGCGTCCGCCGTGACTGGCGTAGCGGTCTTGCTGGGTACGCCATGGCTTGCGGGATGGGCGGACTTGTTCGCGACCTGGGGTGAGCTTCTGATTGTGCTGGCTGGCGGCCTATTGGGGTTGCTGATATACGGCGTGATGGCCTGGATGCTTCGTGTGGAGGATGTGGGCTACCTCCGGAAGACAGTAGTGGACAAGCTGGCGTCCGGCCACGGGAGCACGTCGTCGTGAGGGTTATGGCAGGCGGGGACCGGTGCGGATGGACAACGCGTTGCCTGGGCGTGCCAGGCTGCACATAGCACAGGTGGATTGGCTTGACTTTTCCGCTCGTGACGCTATAATTTTACATAAGACTGAGAGATGGCTCGAAAGTCGTGCCATCAGAGGCTTGCTCTATGAGTGACGATTCTTCGCTTGACAATCTCAGCATCGAGGAATTGGAAGAGATCCTCCAGGCAAAGCGGCGGGCTCGAGCGCTGAAGCGGTTCCGACGGGTCGCAGATGGTGACACGGGAGAACCCAGTGCTTCCCTTGAGAGCTACGAGAGGACAAGCAAGCGCTCTGGTGAGATCGGTGTTTCTGACGCGAGCGAACGGAAACCCCAGGCGGGGCGGATGCCTGCCTCCGGAACCAGGGTGATGCCGTCGGAGAATGCGACCGTACGCGAGGAGACTTCCTTCAAGGCGGTGAAGATCGTTCCAGAAAGCAGCGCAGTCGGCGGTGTGGTCTCCTTCGTGTCCAGGGCAAACAAGGGATTCTGGCGGAAAGGCGTCTCCAGATTACGCGACAGGATGTTGCTTCTCCTGGAGTTGGCTGCCCTGGCGGGCCTTATCTTCGTGGTTGTCAGTTCTCTGTCCGAGTTGCATGTCTTGAATCGGGAAGTTGCCGAAGCTCTCGAAACAGAACAGCGAACAACACCCGTTGTCACGCCCGCTACGGTGCTGCCAGGCGGCAGTCTTCCGCCGGCGTCGGAGGGTACTGTACCTGGCCAGCTTCGTCACCTGGTACAGCCCGGGGCTTCTATCCCCATTCCCACCCCTGGGCCTCAACAAGCATCCAGGATTGTCATTCCTGCCATCAACGTCGACGCGCCTGTGGTTCAGGGGGATGGCTGGGAGGAGTTGAAGATGGGGGCCGGGCAACGGCTGGGCACGGCGAACCCCGGCGAGAGAGGAAACGTGGTGATCTCTGGACACAACGATGTGTACGGAGAGATATTCAGGTACCTTGAGGATCTCAACATCGGTGACGAGGTGACCATCTATGCGAGCGACACGCCGCACAAGTACCTCGTGGTCGCCAAGATGGTAGTTGAGCCCACGGAGGTCAGTCTCCTGGGGCCGACTCCCAATGCCACCCTTACGCTCATTACGTGCCACCCTTACATGATCGACTCGCAACGACTGGTGGTTATTGCTGAACTCGCCAATCAGTAGGGTAGAGGTAGAGAGAAGATGGCCAGGAAATCGCGCAGCGCGCGACGGAGGTCGGCGGTTAGAGATTCCGCAAGAGCGGCGACCCGTCCTATGACGAGGGAGGGAAAGGTCGTTGACGCCGAAAGGCCTGTTGCCAGTTCGGCTGCGGAGTTCACCAAGCAATACGCCTACGTGTATGGCGATCTCAAGAGGATCGCCATCGTGGCAGGCACGTTGTTCGCTGGGCTAATTGCGCTCTCGTTCTTGATCCGCTAGTCCGCCGGATGTTGCCAGGAACGTCACAAGTCCGAACTGAATGATCAGGTGGACTGCCATGCACAGCCACAGGTTGGCTGTGAAGTAGTAGACGACGCCGATACTGAAGGCTGTGACTACGGTAGTCATTGCCTCCCCGTCCCGCCTGGCTGTGCTGACATCGCGACGGAATGCAGGATTGAGTCCCCACTCCGCCAGGATTAGCAGAAAGCCGGCGAACACCCCGTAGTAGTCCCCAAGGGCTCGGATCGTGGCGCCTCTGTAGAAAGCCCAGTGCATCTCCAGGTAGAGGACCTCGAGGACGATGAGGCCCCAGCCCCAGGGTGCCGCAAGAATCCTGCGCTGGAACGCGTACGGTACGTACGGTGTGACATGGTCTGTTTCGTGGACGACCAGAAGGAATTGCCGCCAACTCCACAGCAAGAGGAGGAGCGTCCCCACACCGAGCGCCAGCCCCAGGGCGAGTTCGTCGGCCCAGTGTGGCTGGAACCAGTCCGTGCCCCACATGCCCATCAGAATCGGGCTGGTGACCCCTCGCGAAAGGGCCAGGTAGGGAATGCAGAGGTAGTAGAGAAAACGCAGGGCCTGAGACAGCCACAGGCCATGGGGCCAGCTGTCCAGTGCTGTCACGTAGCGGCTGAGGCGGCTAGATGAGGTCCGGCGAAGGCGCTGCAGCACATTGACACCGAGGCCGTAGATGAGCACGGAACCCAGCACCCAGAGCACCAACTCGAGCCTGTAGTCAAACAAGGCCTGCAGCATTTCAAGGATCGAGAGTGGCCGCTGGTGGATCGGCGGCTGTCGAATGAACGTGGAACCGCACTACTGGAGTTCCTCCTGGCCGCTCATGGGAGCGGTGAGGGTGACCGTGGTCCCCTGCAATGGCTGTGACTCTATGGTCAGTCGGCCGTTGATCAGCCTTGCCCGCTCACGCATGTTGACCAGCCCCAGGCTGCTTCGCGCCTCGTAGGAACTCTCTACTTCGGCCACATCGAAGCCGTGGCCATCGTCTCTGACCTGGGCGAAGAGCTCGCCATTGCGACTCTCGAGGTTCACCCAGATGTGCTGTGGATCAGCGTGCTTCTTGGCGTTGTTGATCGCCTCCTCCACGATGAAGAAGGTCGCACCTTCCACCAGAGGAGCCGGGCGCTTCTCAAGGCCCACGGCGTTAACCTGAACTTCGATGTTGTCAGTCTGCTGGACACGCTCTGCATAGCGCTCCAGTGCTGCGGCAAGCCCCTGCGTCTCCAGAATCATGGGCCGCATGCTGAAGAGCATGGTGCGCACTTCCTTGACCGCTTGGCCAGCCAATCTCTCCAGCTTGTCCAATTCTTCCTTGGCCCTGGCGGGGTCCGATTCCAGGAGGGTTCGAATAAAATCCAGACGCATGGCGATGGATGATATGCTCTGGGTAGGACCATCGTGGAGTTCTCTGGCCAACTGCTTGCGCAGCTCCTCGTCGCTGAAGAGGATTCTCTTCCTCTCCTCCTGCAGATTGTGGTACAACTCCGCGTTCTGCAGGGCGATGCTCGCCTGATTGCAGAAGGCAGTTATCAGTTCCATGTATGCATCCCCGTAGGCGTCAGGTTCTGGGCTGGCGAAGAGCGCCACGCCGTACAAATCCAAACCGGCCCTAAGAGGAACGCATAGCACTGTTCGGCAGCGGCGAACGGCGCGGAAGCTGGACAACTCCCGATCAGCGTTCGGACGACTGCTCGTTGTCGGTTCACCACTGGCCAGAACATGACCAATGAGACCCGTAGACCCATCTATCTGCTTCAGTTCATCGGTCTTGCTGAGATTGCGGGACGCCGCGACGTATAGGCAACCCCGCTCTTCATCAAAGAAGAGGATCATACTCACCGGTTTCTGAAGACTTCTCTGCCCGTTTTCTTTGTAATCGGGAAGGCCTGCGTCCAGAATCTGCTCCAGGATAGGCTGGTAGTTCAGTGAGCTGATCAGTTCGCCTGTCATCTCGTAGATAGCTCGGAATCGCTCACGATAGACAGCGCTGGGAGGGGCTTCCAGTTCAGCATCGACCGATCTCGCTTGTATGATTCTTGGCCCTAGCAAGCTCGTCGCGAGCGCCGCGATGAAAAGGGTCAGGAAATTGACGATGGTGGCTGGCATGACCTGATCCGCCACCAACCAGGGCTGAATGAAGTACACGAAACCGCCGTAGGCTGCGCTCACCATACTGGCAACGAGGAGGCTGATCTCGACGCCGAACTTGATGGCTGCTACGATGATGGGGAAGAGGGAGAACAAGAAGTAGGACGGCTGGGCCGAGAGATAGGCGACAACTGTCACGAGCAAGGTATCCAGGCTCAAAGTCACCTGATCCATCCAGCGGAACGGCCGTTTGAAGTGGAGGAGGAGGACCACTATCAGGTTATAGATCGCACCTACCAGCAGAACAACGAAAATGGGGAGAAGCCTGGTGCTCTGAGAGGGGTCCGCGGCACTGATGAGGAAGAGGGCGACCAGCAAGACCCACCGCATGTGGCTGATCAACCACTCGGTACCCACGATTACATTCTTGGGCATAGCTGTGTCACCCGCACGTGCTAACCACACAAAGACAGTGGGCGAGATAGGACTCGAACCTACGACCTCGCGGATGTGAACCGCGCGCTCTAACCA
>CAYGQI010000058.1:0-5668 GCA_964351925.1 uncultured Anaerolineales bacterium
CAGCCTCGGCGGCTGCGTCCCTCGAGTGCCAGGTGACGCCAGCCCGATGAGTCTTGAGCATGAACCAGTAGGCAGGCACCTGCTGGCTTAGATTGCCGAAATCTGTCGAGCCCGGGATGAATGCCCCTTCCTCAAATTCGACTCCTTCCGAACGCAGGTTCTCCTTGACGACACTCTCCAGCACGCGGTTGGGCAGGGTGTTCTCTATGGTCACCTTCCTGTCCACCGTAGCCTTCGTGGCCGTGGCCAGTGCGGCCCCCTCCACGCAGTCTCGCACCCGGCCTACGACGCGCTCCAGGTACTCCTTGTCCACCGATCGAACCGCAAATCGGGCAGCCGCCTTCTCTGGAACCACGTTGGCCGCATCGCCACCATGAGTCACGATGCCATGGATGCGAACGTCGGACTTCACGTGCTGACGCAGGGCGTTGATGTTCATGTAGGTCAGGAGGATGCCATCCAGCGCGTTGGCACCTCTCCACGGATCAGCAGCAGCATGAGCCGCCTTACCCTGGAACGCAATGTCCAGCACTGCCACAGCTAGATCACTGCCGACTAACTGGGTGGCCGTCCAGGGGTGGAACATAACACAGGCGTCAACTCCCGCGAAGGCCCCAGCCTCCACAAGCCGGATCTTGCCCCCTGGCTCAAGCGTGGACTCCTCGGCCGGGGTCCCAAAGACCTTGAGCACTCCCTTCAGTCGCGGCAAGACCGCCTGCAATCCGAGCGCCGCTCCGACTGCACCAGCGGCTATCAGATTGTGACCGCAGCCGTGTCCGACGCCGGGCAACGCATCGTACTCTGCAATCACGGCGATGGTAGGGCCGGAGTCTACACCTTCGCAGGTGCCAACAAACGCGGTGTCCAACCCGCCCACCCCTCGTTGCACATCGTACCCCCGGCTCTCCAGCAGATCACTGATCCAGGCAGCCGCCTGAAACTCCTGGTAGGCGATCTCTGGGTGAGCCTGGATTCTGCGACTCAGCTCCACCAACACCTCAGCCGCGCCGGCGATTGAGTCCCTGACCTCCTCCTTGAATGTCGCAACGTCCACCTGGTATTCACCCCCTTTGCCAGCCCGCTTTCAGTACGTTCGGGAATACGCCTGTTTCCACAGTCAGTGGTTCGGTTACCGAACACCAGCACCGATATCTGGGAGCGGGCGCCTCACCAAGGCACAGCCTACTTTCGCGCACAGCACAAGATCGTGCCTCCCCGCAGCTGAGGGCACGCCTGGTTCCATTCTACAGGACAGACACAACTTCCGCATCGCCCGAAGTACTGATCCGCAGATAAACAAAGTGACCGTTGACAGAACGGTCACCAGTACCGATTAATGACTAGTTGAAAAGCACCACAGCTACATACTAGCAGCTACCGCCTATCATTCGGGTTCCGGGCTCACCAGGCCCTTCCTAATCGCATACAGAGCCGCCTGCGTTCGACTGGCCAGGTGCAGCTTGCTCAGGATATTGCTCACGTGAGTGGTCACTGTATGCTTGCTAATGCAAAGTTCCTGTGCAATCTCCTGGTTGGAGAGGCCCTGCGCCAGGAGTTCAAGTACCTTCACTTCACGGTCTGTAAGTGTTGACTCCGCCTGCGGGCTGCTCGACGCGCGGCTCAATTCTCGGACCACCTTCAGCGCAATGGCAGGCTGGAGGGAGAACTCTCCCCGATGAACCGACCGAATGGCCTGGACAAGCTCCCTCGACGAGGTGTCTTTGAGCAGATAGCCGGCGGCGCCCGCCTTGATGGCCTGATAGACGTTCCTGTCCTCGGCAAAGCTGGTGAGAACCAGCACACGGGCTGTGGGATTCTCTGCCTTGATTTCCTTGATGGCCTCAATGCCATCCTTGCGTGGCATGACCAGGTCCATCAGGATGACGTCAGGCTGGAGACGACGAGCATGAATTACCGCCTCCACGCCATCCGCAGCTTCACCGACGACCTGCATATCCGGCCAGGCCGAGATCAGGGCACACAACCCCTCCCTGACCAGCGAGTGGTCTTCCACCACCAAGACGCCAATGAGGTCCCTCATCTTCCTGCCTCCACAGAACGCCGATGGCGTCCTCTCGTGCTGGGCCGCACTCTAAGGAGCACCTTGGTCCCCTTGCCCGGAGCCGACACCACCACTAAAGACCCTCCCAGCGCCTCCGCGCGCTCACGCATACTGGCGAGCCCCACGCCTCCTGCATCTCCAGTGGACGATACGTCGAAGCCCCTTCCATCATCTACGACCTCTACCTGAACCCACTCCCCATCCCCCAGCAAGCTAACGGATACGGAACCAGCACCCGAATGCTTGAGCGCGTTGTTCAGGGCCTCGTGTACGACCCGATACACCTCCTCCTCAACGCTTGGAGGGAGGTCCACGTCCCCTTCCGCCGTCAGTCTGGCCTGGATGCCCGCCCGTCTCTCGACCGCGTCGAGCCTCTGATTGAGGGCGCCGACAAGACCCTCCTCTTCCAGCACCAGGGGCCTAAGCTCATAGACCAGCAAACGCATCTCCTTGAGGGCCTGCTGAGCGGTCTCTTCGATCCGCACCAGGTGCTGTTTCGTGAGGGCCTGTTCTCCGTCACCCACAATCTTCGAAGCTGCGCCAGCAAGAAGCACCAGACTGTAGAGTAGCTGCGTGACAGAGTCGTGGAGCTCGCGGGCCAGACGATTACGCTCCTCTAGAACAGCTGCATCCTGGCTGAGATCGTATAGACGGGCATTCTCGATGGCAACCGCTACCTGGTCGGCGAGGCTCTGCATCACGCGCACGTCTTCGTCGCGGAAGGTGTTCGCCTCCTCGCTTTGCACATCCAGCGTGCCGATAACACGATCGCCCAGCCTCAGCGGGATGACTAGCTCAGCCCTCGTATGGGGAAGCACCTTGTGGTGGCCGTACCTCGCATCCAGCGACACGTCGTTGACCACGAGAGCGCTGCCCGTCTGTGCTACCTGACCGTTGAGACTGTCGGCTCCTATCTCCAGGGACAACCGATCGCTCTTGAACTGTCTCCCTGCGTCCCCGCTGCCGGCGGCAAAGACCAGGTTGCCGCCTTCCGTGTCCACGAGGAAGACACCCACATAATAGTACCCGAACGCCCTCGCCACCACCTCAACCACTCGCTTGAGTAGTTGGTCAGCGTCCAGGATCGAAGTGATCTCCTGACTCACCCGAGTGCTCGTCTCCAACTGTACGGCTCGTCGCTGGAGGGCTTCTGTCCTCTCCTTCACCCGCTCCTCCAGACCGGTGATCAACTCACGCAGTCGAGCCGTCATGGTGTTGAACGCAGTCCCCAGGGCGCCAATCTCGTCTCGCCGTGCCAGGTTGATGGAGTGTTCCAGTTCACCACCAGCTACCTTCTCCGCAGTCTCGGCCAGGTCCGCCAGCGGATCAGCTATACTGCGGGCAAGGAACAGAGAGACCACACCGGCCATCACAACGGCAACGAGCGCCACCGTCACGTTGATTACCAGCGTCGCATACACGCCAGTCATCGCCTCAGACTCGGCCTGTTCGGCGAGGAGCGCCACCTGTAGGTCGGGCAACCAGCGGTAGACTCCGATCACTCGCTGGCCGCGATAGTTGAGGTATGTGCCCGAGCCGTTCAAGTGTTCATCCAGCGCCGCGTTGGCTCCGTAAGTGAATACGTAGTAGATGCTGCTCCACCGTTCCCTCGGGAAGCGTGGCTCGGTCAGCATGATGTGGCTGTAGGTCACAAGGTACGTCTCTCCCGTGCTGCCTAGCCCGGTTCGCTCCAGCATGATCTCGCTCAACGTGCCAGGGCCCGCACGCCCCGCCAAGATCCCCAGGGCCTGTCCCTCCTCATCAAGGATAGGTCGAACCGCGATGATGGCAATCCCGCCCACCGATAGTGTGTAGTATGACGCCCTATGGAGGTACTCGCCCTTCAACCCCTCCCGGAAGTAGGCGTTGCTTCCAGGGCTGCCAAAGCGACCCTCGCCTGAAAGATCGGTGGACAGAACCACACGCCTCTGGAGATCCATGATGAATAGCTCGTCGAGTCGCGGCGACTGCTTCACCACACCTTCGAAGCGTTCGTGCAAGTCGTCATACGCGATCTGGTAGTCCGCGGGGTCCGATGAACCCAGTAGAACCTGACGCATATGCTCTGCCGTCTCCTCGCCTATCACCGCGGTAGCCAAATCGCCCCGCACGTTGGCCGCCCAGGCGTTCAGCTCGGCCTCCTTGATCGTGGCCACGGACTCAAGCTGGTTGATGACCTGGCGCTGGCCACTGCGGTATCCAACCCCCGTTGAAACGATGCCGAAGGCTACGGCCGGCAGTAGCACTATTAACACAAAGGTGACCAGCAAGCGGTTCCGGATACTGGTCATGGCAAACTGACGGACCAGATGGAACACCAGCACGAGGGAGACTGCCCCACCGATTCCCATGAGCAACCAGCAAACAGCGGGCATGGCTGAGAGATCGAAACGAGGAAGATGCTCCAGCCTCGCAGCGAGGAATGCGAACGGAGTATAGGACCCAGCCGAAACCGGCCACAGGCGCCGGTCCCGCGGCCAGACCACCATGGCCACCTGCTCGAGAATCACCGTTCCTGCGATAGCATGCCAGGGAGTCATCCCATCCCACTGCACCCGCCGCTTCCCCAGGCCCTCCGGAGGGCACCACAAACCAACAGGTGGCGACCTCGATCGCGCTGTGCTACCCGTATCGGCGCCCCGCAGCGAGGCCTCGAAGTGATTGTAGCGCTGGCCAGAGACATCAGCAATGCGCCTCCAGAACGTCCTTTGGGGGTTGACACGGAATCAGAACTGCGCTCGACTACACACCAAGCCAGACAAGGCAGCAGAGAACCTGAGGAGGTAGAGAAGTTGAAGAGACACTGGCTGAGGGGCCTATTGTTGGGTGTGAGTCTGGCGCTCTTGCTCAGCGGCGGCGTGGCACTGGCCCAGGGCCTGTTCGCGACCGTAGACAAAGGAGTGCGTGGAATGCTGGCCTGGTCCAGAGGAGCCCACACAGGACCGCTATCTCGCGGAATTGAGCGCGGGAGGGTGGAACGCCCGCTATCTGTTATGTTATCAGATCAGGATTGACGGCGAGCTCTTCAGCGGTCCCTTTTGCGGCGCACCGTTTCCAGACGACCCCATCGTGGAGACCCTGTCGGTCCCCTGCGAGTGGAGTGACAACACGGATCCCACCTCACTGCTCGGCCACGAGGTCAACGTCGCCAATGGTCAACCAGGTCCCCTGGGCGAGTGGGTCTTCCGTATTTGGCAGGAGAATCCCCCAGGCACAGAAACCGACCCTGCCAGGGTCAGTTGGCCGGTAGCAGAGACCTGCGAGGTGGAGTTCGTGCCTGAATCAGGAACGATGGTGCTCCTCGGCAGCAGGTTGATGGGATTGGCGGGATACGCCGGCCTGCAGTGGAGGACGAGAGAGTAGGCGACTGATTACAGCTTAGGCATTGAGAGGGCTGTCCGTTTCTGGGACGGCCCTTTTCTTTTTGGGCGGAAGTGGGCGAGTCAACAGCAGAAGATTCGTGGTGGAGGTGAAGGGGGCCTAAGAGGTTGCCACTCATCCAGCGTAAGACGCAGTCGGGACACAGAAAACCCTCCTTCGTTCTTGCCACTACCCCCAGTGGCTTGACGTCAGAAGAGCCTCAGGAGTCTGTCAGAGCGGGTGGTG
>CAYGQI010000058.1:5768-9750 GCA_964351925.1 uncultured Anaerolineales bacterium
ACCCCCAGTGGCTTGACGTCAGAAGAGCCTCAGGAGTCTGTCAGAGCGGGTGGTGGGAATCGAACCCACGACATTCTGCTTGGGAAGCAGACACTCTACCAACTGAGTTACACCCGCTTGCCAATCACCTATATGCTACCTCAGCCTGGAGCAGAAGTCAACCTCACAGAGGGAGGACGACCCTGAGCGTCGTTCCCTTGCCGGGGGCCGTCTCAGTCTCCAGTGCGCCCCCCATCAGATAGGCACGCTCCTGCATGCCGATCAGCCCGAAGCGCTTCTCAGACTGCGCACGCTCCAGTGCCTCCTGGAGAACGAAGCCCCGACCGTTGTCCTTCACGTTCATCTCCAGCTGATCCTTGGTACAGGTCAACCGTATCTCCACCTGGCTCGCCTTGGCGTGTCGGCGCACGTTGGTCAGGGCCTCCTGTGCAATCCGGTACAGGTTCTTCTTCACACTTACCGGAATCTCCCTTCTCATCCCATCCACGACGAGGTTTACGGAGATGCCGGTCCGCTTCTGGAATTCCACAGTGTAGCGCCTGAGTTCATCCAGCAAACTCAGCCTCTCCAGGTCAGCCAACCGCAGGTCATAGGCGAAATGGCGAAGTCCCTGGAGACAGCCCAGTGCCTGCTCTCTGGCCCGAGCCAGCTCCGCATCGGCCCGCTCGTTGTCGTCCCTACGAATCCGCTTGTACAGCTCCATGAGCAGAATCACCGAAGACAGCTCTTGCATGGGGCCGTCGTGTATCTCCTGCGCGAGCTGTTTGCGCTCCCACGCGCGGCTCTCCGCATCGGCCTCGCGCTGGGAAAGAGTCAGGACGATCATCCTGGCGGCTGGTTTGGAGAGCTCGACCAGTCTCTCCAGGTCTTCCTGGGTGAAGTTGCTATTACTCTTCTTGTTGCTGACCGACAACACTCCGACAACCTCATCGGTCGCCATCAGCGGCACACACAGCGCATCTTTGATCCCTCGCCCCACGCCAGAGAAGCGCGCATCCTTGATGGGCCCTACCAGCAGTAAGGGCTCCTTGTTCTTGGCCACCCAGCCAGATATCCCCTCTCCCAGGTGCCTTCGCGCACCCTGCACGATCTCCCTCCCCAAGCCACTGGCGGAGGTGATGGTCAGCAGTTCGCGCCCCTCATGCAAGAGCATGAGGGAGCCCTCGCTGGCATCCGTGGCCCCAACAATGATCTCCACGAAGCAACCCAAGATCTCCTCTAGAGCCACCACCGCCAGCGCGGCTTCCTCGTAACTCTCAGCGGGAAGTGGCTCTCGCGCCGCGTCTCCCTTCAGCGCTTCTTCCACCACAGGCATCTCTCCTGAGACCCGACATGGGGGCCATACCCTTCGCACAGAACCAGGGGTATGGTCCCAGGGATACTGTAACCTGGTTCGTTGTCTGTGTCAACATCCCTCGACGCTCCAACCTCTCAGGCGCCCTCATGCCGTTGCAGCCACCCGCCCACTAGCCTATAATGTGCCCATATGTCCGAGCCAGAGACGCCACCTCGCAGAGACTATATGGTCCTCACCATCGCCTTCTTCAGCGGCCTGGCCGTCCTCGCGGTGGAGATGTCAGCCTCCCGCTTGCTGGCGCCCTATTTTGGCGATTCTCAACTGGTATGGGCGAACCTGATCGGGTTGATCATGATCTACCTCGCCGCGGGCTACTACCTGGGCGGCCGCCTGGCAGACAGATACCCTACGGCCACGCTGCTCTATCAGCTCACCGCCTGGGCCGGCTTCGCCATTGGGCTCATCCCCTTCCTATCCAGGCCCATCCTCCGCTACTCCCTGTCGGGGTCCGAGAGCTACTCGGTGGGGATCATACTGGGGTCCTTGCTTGGCATACTGCTGCTCTTCACATTACCTGTCGTTCTCTTGGGCTGCGTATCGCCCTTCGCCATTCGCCTCCAGTCCAAGTCGGTGATCTCGACCGGTCACACGGCAGGCACTATCTATGCCCTGTCCACTCTGGGCAGCATCCTGGGTACCTTCGTTCCTGCCCTGGTCTTGATCCCCTTCCTCGGCACGGCGACCACCTTTCTCCTCTGCTCGCTGATGCTGTTGTCCGTGTCCCTGACAGGCCTCTTCCAGAGAATGGGCCATCGCGCGGGGTGGTACCTCCTGCTACCCCTGGCCATCCTGCTCCTGAGACTGCTCTTCCCGGGCGGTCTAGTGAAGCCGACCGAGGGCCTGGTGTTCGAGAAGGAATCCTTCTACAACTACATCCAGGTCGCCGACCAGGCCGGCAGGCGAGTGCTGATGCTCAACGAAGGGCAAGCGCTTCACTCGGTCTACCGCCCCGGCCAGGTGCTGAGCGGGGGCGTGTGGGACTACTTCGTACTGGCACCGTACTTTACCGCCCTGCCCAACCCCGAACAGATACAGAGCGTGTGTATGGTCGGTCTTGCGGCGGGCACGGCGGCCAAAGAATACACGGCGGTTTACGGACCGGTGTCCATACGCGGCGTGGAACTGGACCCCGACGTGGTGGAGGTTGGACGCCGCTTCTTCGATATGAACGAACAGAATCTCAGTGTTACCGTCCAAGACGGTCGATACTTCCTGGCAGGGACCGACGACAGCTACGACGTCATCATTGTCGATGCCTACCGGCAGCCCTACATTCCTTTCCACCTCACCACGCGCGAGTTCTTCAGCCTGGCCCGTGAACACCTGAATCCAGGCGGGGTGGTGCTGGTGAACGCCGGACGCACCGCCAGTGATTTTCGGCTTGTGGACACCCTGGCCTCCACCATGAGCCAGGCCTTCCCCACGGTGCTCATCCTCGACGTCCCCGGCGTGAGCAATAGCTTGGTGGTCGGCACTGATCAGGAGACCACCGTGGACCGTGTTCAGGCCAGACTCGACACCATTTCCAACGAGTGGTTGTCCTCCGTGGCAGCTCAGGCAGCGGGGAGAATTAGAGCCTTCGATGGGCAGGGTTTGGTGCTCACCGATGATAGAGCGCCTGTGGAACACCTGACCCACCTCATCGTCTTGAGATACTTGCTTCAAGGAGAGTAGAAAGTGTTGGCACAGAAGATGTTCACCAGAGCCAGTGGCGTGGTGCTGATCGTCTGCCTGCCCTGGTTTCTGGCACTGACCTCGCTCCTGCCACTGATTACGCCGGCCTTCTTGCGCCTTCAGTACGCCAGGCCCGACGTCCCCCCATCGAGCATGTTCTCTCCGGAGGAGAGGCAAGCCCTGGCTGCGGCAGCCGCCCACTACCTCGTATCCGGTGAGGACATCGACTATCTGGCCATGCTCGAGGATGCGGACGGTACACCTCTGTTCAACGAGAGAGAACTCACCCACATGGTAGATGTGAAGGTCTTGCTGGGCAGGGCCCTCAGGCTGGATCTGCTGCTGGGCCTGCTTCTGGCCGCGGGGTTGGTCACCCTGCTTGTCCGGAAGGAATCAAGACAGCGCACGCCCTTCTACCTGTTCACCGCTGCGCTGGTCGCCCCCGCGCTGGCTGTGGCAGCTTTGATCGTGGTGCCTCTCCAGTTCCGCTGGTTCTTCGTCGAGTTCCACCACCTCTTCTTCGCAGGAGACTCGTGGCTCTTCCCCCGATCAGACACTCTGATTCAGCTCTTCCCCGAGACATTCTGGTTCAACGCGCTTGAGAGTTGGCTCCTGCTGACCATCGGTGCGTCCGTCGCCCTCGCCGTGGGGTGCTACTTGTGGATGAAACGAAAGAGCACACCTCTATCCTGACCAGCGAAGCAGGCCAGTTCCTTCGGGCGACCGTGGCCGCATAGTGCCTTATGTTCGGCCCCCCCAGGTGCACCAGAGGGTCCACCGCGCCCCCGCTTCTCCGCAACCGACAATCGAAAAGCCCCGGCCTTGTTGACCGGGGCTTGCGTAACGCTCCGACTCCCGCCAGCTTCCAGTGTCGCAGCGGGGTTCACCTGAGATAGGTTCTGAGCTTGCGGCTGAAGTGCGGATGCCGAAGCTTGCGCAACACCTCCCCTT
>CAYGQI010000059.1:0-3636 GCA_964351925.1 uncultured Anaerolineales bacterium
CCACGCGCCACAAAACCCCGGGCGCCGGCAGCCGATACTTAGTGTGTATAGCCCTCATGCGAAATCCTCCATGCGTTCTAGTTGCCCGGTGGGGCCTCTACCTCATCGGGCTCTGATACCATTCTCCCGAGTTATCATCGAAGCTGTCTTCCCAGACCAGGGTGCCTGTCCTATCCCACACCCTGAGATTGTCGAAGGAGCAGTGCAGAACCCCTTCGGTGAAGGCGCCGCAGCCAAAACCTATCAGCCCCTCGCCGAACCGTTGATCGAGTTCCTGTAATGCCAGTTGGCCGTTCACGTAAAGTGAAAACATACCTTCCGCCACCTCTAGCCGCAGGCGGTTGACTGCTGATCCTTGGTTGATGGGTTCGGTCGAAGAGAAGGGTGAAATCTGCTCCCATCTCCCTCGCTGTTTGGCGAAGAACCCCGCATACCCATCGCCGGAGATGGCCAATTCGTAGTAGTTGTCGTCGTCCTGGTAACCGCATACCAGTCCGTACTCGTTGTCGTCGTCCCCGCTGACCTGCTGGGCATCTACCTCCAGACTGAACTCGTCAAGGGAGAGCCGTTGGCTGACTCCCACAACTAGCTCGCTAGGGTCTACAGCCACGATGTGATACGAGCCATCGGCGAGGTATACGCTTGATGTTGTGCGGTCTGGGCCTTCTCCACTCTCATAGACGGAGATGTCGTAGGTCATGCTCCGGTCGGCTCGATCATCCTTGTAGTCGCGCACCAAGACGTAGAAGGTGCCTGCTGTCTCGGCCGTCCAAGAGATGCGCGAAGCTCGCGGCTCACCACCGCCATCGTCGTCTTGTGCCAGTTCCTGGCCATCCTGGTTGTATAGCAAGATGACGGTGTCTATGCCCTCTCCCAGATGGTAGGTCTCCACGACGTAGGTCACACCTTCCTCAACCTGGAAAGACAGCCAGTCGTGATCGGCCTCTACATGTACGGTGTGGCTCTGGACCTCCCCCAGTTCCATGCTTCTGGCCGAAGCCATGGTGTCGTCCGGTTCATACACATCGGGGAAGAGAAGCTCGGCTCCCTCCTCCAGCACAGCAACCGAGTATTCGGTGCCCGGCCCTGCGGCCGAATCCCCTAAGTCTTTCGTCAAGAGGCAGAGGGTGCCGGTCTCGGGTGCGGACCAGCGCAGCAGAGAAGCCAGTTCTTCACTGCCGGAGTCATCGTCTTCGGCCAGTTGGAGACCGTTCGCATCGTACAAAGCCAGGTATGTATCGATGTTATCTCCGAGGTTGAAGGTCTCGATCACGTAGTTGGTGCCAGCCGTTGCTTCGAAGCACATCCAATCCTGGTCTCCGGTGTCGTGCAGGTCGTGGGTCTGGTAAGAACCGACCTCGATCGCGCCGGCTTGATCTTGGCTGTCGTCGGGCTCGTACGCGTCCGCTTCATAGGCAACACCCTCGACCACGGATATAGTGTAACCCGTTTCTGGCGTCACTTCGTAGCCGTAGTAGTCCTGGATCACGACGAACAGTGCGCCAGAGGACTCGGCGTTCCAGGTTATGCGGGAAGCCTGGCTCTCCGAGCCGCCGTCATCGTTCTCCGCCAGCTGCTCGCCTCCCTCATCATGGAGGAAGATGATGGTATCCATGCCACCGCGCAGGCCAGACGTCTCTATGACATAGGTCTTGCCTTCCACGGCCTCGAAGAAGACCCAGTCCCTGTCTGCGGGATGGTGAAGACCATGGCTCTGGGGGGTGCCCAGAAGTATCTCATTGGCCTGCTCGGGGGTGTCGTCGGGCTCGTACTCGTCTTCGTCCACGGGTATGGGCTCGCTTTTGGATACCCAAACATCGTACTCAGTGTTGCCTGGTTCTGCTTCTTCGTCGAAGGATCTCACCTCTACGAAGAGCAGCCCGTCTTCGCGCGCTGTCCAGCTGAGGCGAGAAGCCAGCTCCTGCTCGCCGCCATCATCATCGCTGGTCAACTCAGTTCCGTCCTCATCGTACAGAACGAGGACGGTGTCGCAGGCGGCGCCCAGGTTCCCGGTTTCCACCGCATACTGCATTCCTGCCTCGACTTCGAAGGACAGATAGTCGCGATCCCCTGGGGGGTCCAAGGTGTGGGACTGCGGAATGCCGCCGGTCTCGATCGTCGTCGCCAGCGCCATCGTGTCATCGGGCTCGAAGGCATCCATGCCCTCGGCGAGTGTGGCGGTGGGCGTGGGCGTGGCGGTCAAGGTCGGGCTGAAGGTAGGAGTTGGTGGGACCGTGGCGGTCGGGGTGGATGTTCCCAAAACGAGTGTGCGCCAGGGGTGGTCTGGTATCAGCTCATCCAGCAGGGCGATCCCCACCACGGAGAGACAGCACAGGACCAGCACAGCGATGAGCACGGTCGCAATCCAGGGGCCACGACTGGTAGGGGCGCCTCCCGTCGTTGCCCCCCTCGCTGAGCTGGCGGAGTCCACCAGGCTCCTGCCACAAGCGGGGCAGGATTTGGCACCGGCTGCGCTGGCTGCTCCGCACTCAGGGCATGCACTTGCCATCTCTTCGGTCTCCTTTGTTCACGGAGGAAGAAAGTCCCTTGGTCTCGCGAGGGACTAGGGCAGCACCAGGTCGATCCGCAGCGTATAGGGCTCTTTCCAGCTGAAGCCGGCGAAGGATCGTACGGTGACGTAGTAGGTCCCCGGTTGCAGTGACTGCACGATCGCCTCGCGATCAATCGCACGTGTGGATGAAGCGAGAGGCTCTCCGGCTCCGTTCGATAGAAACAGGTCGTAGTCCGCCACGGCGGTGATGTCGGTCAGGCTGACCTGGATAGTAGCCGACTCGTCCATCTGGAAGACGTAGACGTCAACGTCGCCCTCATCCCAGATGTAGGATTGGAGTTCCTGCCCCAGCGCCAGGGGCCCGGCGGCTTGCTCAGGAGTGTCGTTGGGCTCGTATGTATCCTCTCCTGTGGGAGTCGGCGCAGGCGACAACTCCAGGGACAGAGCGTATGGCTCGTCGGGACTGAAGCTGTTGAAGGGCAAGACGAGCACGTAGAAGACCCCCACGCTACTCGTGGTGTACTCGATGTGTTCGTCCTGTTGACCGGAGTTGGACGAGTCGGCGAGCACGTCCTCCTCACCCGTCACCAGGTATAGGTCGTAGTCAACCTCTGCAGGCAGGTCGGTCAAGGACAGCCGGATGATCTGGGGGGTATCGATCTCCAGGTAGGAGAAGTCGATGTCGTCTTTCGCACTGATGAAGCCTCGATACTCCTGTCCCGAAACGAGGGGACCTGACGCCTGGAGCATCGAATCGTTGGGCTCATCGTCGTCCTGGTGGGATGGCGTTGAGGTAGGGCTGGGTTCCGTCGTCGGGGTGGGGAGCGGAGTGTACTCGGGCAGCTCGGCCGGCGGGGCCGGCGTCGGTTGGGCTGGCGCGCACGCGGTCAACAGGACAAAGGCAACCACCATTGCGATTGTGTGCATAGGGCGTCGCATGCCAGTGCGTAGGACGGTATGATGCAGGGTGCCGGCCCGCGGCTCTGGGACTGCCTGGGCCCTTCCGGGCGGGCGGAGTGAAGTGCGTACTCCACTTGGTCTCATCTGGCTGCCTGCAGGGCCATGAGCTTGTCCTTGTTCAGACACAGGACCAGGCCTCCTTCGAGGGAGATGCCCGTAACGGG
>CAYGQI010000059.1:3736-7534 GCA_964351925.1 uncultured Anaerolineales bacterium
GGCATGACGGATGCATCGCCCACGGTCAAGTATGGTGTCTGCTTGCTGTTCAGCACGTCCAGGATACGTCGGGGAGGCCACGCTCTTACTTCGCCTCTGACCTCCAGTTGGTCCGTGTAGGCCACTATGTCGTGTATGGCCGGCGTTGTCTCTTCCATCCGCCAGTCCTTTGCCTCGCCCAGCACCACGAGCCAAGGCTGACCGTCATTATACCGCCCTTTGACAGGCGACGGCAATAGTCGCTGGGCCTGTTCGAGGCTGGCGCGTCGCCTGACACCGTCGCTGTGAATCTACGGTGCGGCACATGACCACGTTGGGGACAGGTTCAAGGCCCTGAGTAGACCCAATCCTCCAGGGCAGCAGTCCATTCCGGGGGAAAGCCAGCCTGCTCGAGATACGGCCAGAGGATACCAGCGCACTCTCTAATAGTGTAGTAGCCGCGTAAGGGCAGATCTATCCTGTCCAAGTCTGTGGTCGTGGGGCTGGTGTAGACGGTCAGGCCCTCTCTCTCACAGAAGAGCTTGGCGCGATAGAGGTGTAGAGGGTGGCTGACCACTACGGCGCTCTGCCACCCGTGCTGCCGCATGACGGCCGCCACCTCCCGGGCGTCCTCTTCAGTATTGGCCGATCCATCCGCCAGGAAGATCGACTCTGTTGGTGTGCCCAGTTCCACGGCCAGGGCCTTGCACACGGCCGCTGCCGAGGCCGCATCGTCCCGCACGCCACCCGCACAGATCAGCCGTGGGGCCAGGCCCGCCCAATAAAGGCTCACGGCGTGCTCCGTGCGTGATCTCAGGTCGGGGCCTGGTTGGCCGTCGGGCAGAACCTGTGCTCCGAGGACCACAATGGCATCCGCTGGTTGGGCCAGGTCTTGGCGCCCATGGTAGTCGATGTTGAAGCACACGGCGGCGAAGCCCAGGATACAGAGTAGGCTCAGGAAAAGCGAGACCACGAGGAGGGAGCGCAATACACGCATGGGATATCCTTGGCGAGGCGCCGCACCGTGGCAGGAAGAAGTGGTGCAGCGTTAGCGGCGACTATCGCGCCAGCTGCTCGCTGCGGCCTGAGCGGCCGCGTACACCTCCTTGAGGGGTTGTCCGGTCTCCAGAGCAAGACGGCGGCAGTCCTCGTACTCAGGCGCTAGATTGACGATCCCATCGCCCAGTCTTGCCACCTTGATCCTCACGCGCCCATATGGGGTATCGACCTGCACCGTCTCGCGGTCCAGGCACAGGCGCTCCAGTCTCAGCCGGCGGATGCCGAGAGTGGTGGTCTCGGAAAAGATGATGGATGAAAGCCTCTGCTCCGTTCTAGGCTGGCACAACACTGAGAGGAGGACTCCGGGGCGATTCTTCTTGCCCTGGAAGGGTTGCAGGAAGACGTCCAGTGCCCCGGCATCGAAGAGGGCCTGCATGACGTGATCGTACAGCTCGGGGTTCATGTCATCAAGATTGGTCTCCAGGAGCACGGCGGTTTCCATTGTCCCGGAGGTTTGTCGGTCTTCGATGCCCAGGAGCACTCGCAGCAGGTTCGGAAAAGGGAACTCGCTCTTGCCTGCTCCGTAGCCTATGCTCTGCACCATCATGTGAGGGAATGGACCGAACTCCTCAGCGAGACCAGTGATGATGGCAGCACCCGTGGGCGTCACCAGCTCTCCTTCGACGTCGAGTTGAACCACAGGCACACCCTTCAATAGCTCCAGCGTCGCTGGCGCTGGAAGCGGCAGTAGCCCGTGAGCGCAAGACACGAAGCCGTGGCCGAGGGGGAGCTGCGAGGCGTAGACCTTGTCCACACCCAGTAGGTCCAGCGCGAGAAGGCTGCCTACCACGTCCACGATGGCATCGGTGGCCCCCACCTCGTGGAGATGAGCTTCCTCAGGTTTGGCGCCGTGGATGGCCGCCTCCGCGCTCACCAGGCGCTGGAAGATGCTAATGCTGCGTCGCCTGACCCTCTCGGGCAGCTCACTTTCTGTGATGACAGCCTCGATGTCGGCCAACGTGCGCGACGTGCTGTCGTCACTCACTCGCACCTGTACGTCCGTGGCCTGGATCACCCCTTTCTGTACCTTCTCCACCTGGAGTTCGTACCCGGACAGGCGGAGGCCCTGAAGAGCCTTGTGGAACTCCGCGAGGTCCAGACCGCTATCGATGAGTGCGCCCAGGATCATGTCGCCGCTGATGCCGGCGAAACAGTCGAAGTAGGCGAGCTTCATCTCTCTCCTGCCAGGCCCATGATGGTATGGGCGAAGAAGCCAGCGCCGAAGCCGTTGTCTATGTTGACCACCGCCACTCCGGGCGCGCAAGAGTTGAGCATGGTGAGCAGAGGTGCAAGGCCGTTGAAGCTTGCTCCGTAACCCACGCTCGTGGGCACCGCGATCACCGGACAGGATACCAGGCCTCCCACGACGCTGGCCAGTGCCCCCTCCATACCGGCGACAGCGATGATGACCTTGGCCTTGAAGAGGCTCTCCCGCTTGTCCAGGAGGCGATGAAGGCCTGCCACTCCCACGTCGTACAGCCTGTGCACGGGGCTTCCCAGGACTTCGAGGGTAACCGCCGCCTCCTCAGCGACAGGTATGTCAGAGGTTCCCGCGCTGATCACCAGGACGTAGCCGCGGTCTTCGGTCTCGGGGCGTGGTTCCCCCGATGCTGCATCCACCACGATGATGCGTGCCTGAGCGTGATAGGTGGCCTCCGGTATGGCCTCCTGTACCGCTCTGAACGTCTCCTCATCGGCCCGGGTGGCCATGACACGATCGTGCCGCTTGGACAGTTCCGACAGCAGCTCCGCCACCTGGCTGGGCGTCTTGCCCTGGCAGAAGACCACCTCGGGAAAGCCTTTCCGCAGCCCCCGATGGTGATCGAGCAGTGCGTAGCCCAAGTCTTGATAGGGCAGGTCGCGCAGAAGGGCAAGCGCTTCGTCAGTCCCCAGCCTCCCGGCTTTGACGTCCTCCAGAAGTGTCTTGAGTCGATCATCCATGGTTTTCATCGGTGAGAGTCTCGTTCAGACTGCCTGTGCGATAACCCTCCAGGTCGGCCGTCACGTAGGAGAACCCCAGTCTGCGCAACTCGTCCACGATGGGCGATCGATTCTCCAGCAGGATGGGCAGGTTCTCCGCCTCCACTTCGATGCGGGCGATCTCTCCGTGCGCTCTGACTCTCACCTGAGTGAAGCCCAGGCTATGCAGGAGTCGCTCTGCCTGTTCGACCTGTTGCATCCGCTCGCGTGTGATGGGCGTGCCATACGGTATGCGACTGGCCAGGCACGCATTCGATGGCTTGTTCCAGGTGGGCAGTCCCAGCTGCTTACTGATGGCGCGAATATCTGCCTTGGTGAAACCGGCTTCCATGAGGGGGCTGCGGATTCCCAGCTCGCGCGCCGCTCTCATGCCGGGCCTGTGATCTCCCTGGTCGTCGAGGTTCGACCCATCAACCACATAAGAGAAACCCCTCTCCTGTGCCAACTCGATCAGAGCGTCGAAGCGGAGTTGCTTGCAGTGGTAGCACCTGTTCGGCGAGTTGGCCACAAAACCTGGACTTTCCAGTTCGTCGCTCTCAATGATCAGGTGCCGCGCCCCGATCTGCCCCGCCAGCTCCGCTGCACACTCCAGCTCCTCCCGGGGCAAACTGGAGGATGAGGCGGTCACCGCGATGGCTTTCTCGCCCAGTTCATCGTGGGCCACCTTGAGCAGCAACGTGCTGTCGGTCCCTCCGGAGTAGGCCACTACCACCTTGTCCATCTCACGGACAACCCTCTTCAGTTCGGCGAGCTTCGCCTCCAGCGATGCCTGGTGCGATT
>CAYGQI010000059.1:7634-9600 GCA_964351925.1 uncultured Anaerolineales bacterium
TCCCTGCCGGGCACCAGTACCCTCGAAGATGACTTGCCTTCCCTCCTGCCTGGGACAACCACTGCAGGGCGTTCCTTCGGCCCGATGTCCTGAAGTGTGAGGACAGCGGGACGAGGCTCTGCCTGAGCCTGCTCCGCGTAGGGCAGCAAGATCCTGGGTGGGGCCATTTCGCCTCTCACCTGGAGCAGATGATGGTTGAAGAGGTAGCTTCGTTCCCGCAGGAACTGCGCCCACGGGGCCTGGAAGTGTTGCTCCTGGTACAGGTTGAACATCTCCTTGATGTGGGCTTTGAAGTCTGCCACTACCTCGGGCGGTATCAGCGCACTGATCCAGGAGAAGCGGCGATAACCGTTGGAGACTGCCAGTCGAGCCAGCAGTAGTTGGCCCACCTTGATCCCTTGCAGAGAGGGGGTGTAGCGCAGTTGTGCTTCGAGATCCTGAAACACATCCCGCAGCCCGATGGCCTGGCCTTCCTCCACGCTCGTGACCTCGAGGGCGCTGAGCAGGGCTTCAGAGTCGGCTCGCACCAGGTCCCGTTCCTGCTCGGAAAGGGCCTGCCCCTTCTCATCCAGGAAGATCTCCACGATCCTTTGCCCGTCGTCAGCCGTGCGGTAGTCGTGGGCGTACCAGTCCAGGAAGTTCATGATCTGCGCCGGGGCCAGTTCGCTGACCTGCTCGATGGTATAGCTCCGGTTCCAGAAGAGGTCGAAAGCCGCTTCCAGATCTTTTCTGAATCGGGCCTCTCTCGAGAAGTCGAGGAGCTTGTTCATCATCGTATCCCAGGCCCTGTCACGGCCCATGACTTCAGACTTGCCCGCCGTCTCCTGGCGCAGGCAGCAGTGCTTGTACTTCTTTCCGCTGCCGCAGGGACAGGGATCATTGCGTCCAGTTTTGGTCACAACCCTAACCTCCTGACCCACAGACTCCATGGAACGATCGGATCTGGGGCCCAAGAGTATTCTAACATAGAACGGATGAGTATGGAAATCACCCTATCTGGGGCTTGTCATGAGGAGGCGGCCAGGGCATGATTCCCGGCGGTAGCGCGAGCCTTTGCCCGTTCGAAATCCTCGAGACTGGCATGGCACCAGGGGAAGGGGTAGATGGAGTCATTGTGAAGCAGGGGGTCGACGCGGGCATGGATGTGCCCCTCGCGCACAGCCCGTTCCCACTCCGCGGTCCCGGGGATGAGGGAATACGTCGTGATCTGGACCAGTGCCCCGCATTTGTGGACGAAATCCACGCTGTCCATCACCTCCCCGGCTGACTGTCCGGGGAGTCCCATGAGGATGTAGGCGGTGATCTGCCTCGCCCTGAAGCCAGCCGCCCTCAGATTGTGCACGGCCGCTCGGAAGTCATCGTTGTTGACCTTGGATCCGGTAGGACGCTGCTCGTGGGAGTCCGCCGTCTCGAGGCCGAGCCTGATGGTCGTGAATCCAGCCTGGTACATCTTACCGGCCAGAGCCCGGTCTATGTAGCGCGCATGCAAGCCGTTGGGGGTATGAAAGCGGCAGGCAAGCCCTCGCCGCAAGACCTCGTCCAGGAGGACGTGGATGTGACTCTCTGCCTCCACGAGGAGAGCGTCGTCGTAGAAGGCGAAGTCCCGGATTCCCAGTTCTCGAAAACAATACTCTATCTCGTCGGCCACGCGGCGAGGGTCTCTGCGCCGGAAGCCCTGAGGGTGCAGCATTGGAGAAGCACAGTAGGTACAGTGGAATGGACAGCCGCGAGAGGTCTGGATGGCCGCGTAACCCTGGTTCCTTCGCAATTCGTGGAGGGGCCAGGGGAAGGAGTCCAGACTCGCGGTGTAGCGAGAGTAGTCGGATTGGCTGCCGCTGAGCTGATCGGCGATGCGTAGCGCCTCCAGCTCTCCTTCTCCGGGTACGACACAGTCAGCGCCCGACATCTCCCTGGCGTGGTTGTAGCACAGCGTGGCGTAGACGCCTCCGAGGATGACTGGCACCCC
>CAYGQI010000060.1:0-9527 GCA_964351925.1 uncultured Anaerolineales bacterium
TGCTGGCAAGCCTTTGGGCAGCGAAACGCAAGATACGGACCAAGCTCCAGCGAAACCGAACAATAGTCCATATTGGGACGCTGGTGCCATCTCATGTTAACCTCTCTGAGTCAGGATGAGGTCCTATCCCGGTCTTATTCAGGTCTGAATTGGGCCACAAAAACGGATATGGTATGCCCGTGCCAAATCAGAATACCAGTTGGGGGCATGCCGAAACCTATGGCCACAGCACGAGAATCGTGTTACAATGGTGTCAAGTCACCGCAGGAAAAGGGGGGCAGCGATCATGCCTCGCGAAACCTTTGATGAACAACTAAGAGAACTTCAAGAAGACCTCCTGGACATGGCCAAGTTGGTTGATTCGGCGATAGAACTCAGCGTCAAAGCCCTTGCAGAACGGGACATAGAGCTTTCTCGGAAAGTGATCAAGGATGATGAGGCCATCAACCAAGCCCAGACCAAAATCGAGGAGGAATGCCTGGTACTAATCGCCACACAGCAGCCCCTGGCCAGCGATTTGCGTGTCATCTTTGCCATCTCTCATATAGTCACGGAGCTAGAAAGGATGGCCGACCATGCCAAGGGAATAGGGCAGATCGGTGTGATGATGGGCCCTCGCGAACCCCTCAAACCCTTGGTGGACATCCCGCGCATGGCAGCCAAGGCGCGCTGGCTCCTGGAACAGGAACTGCAGGCATTCATGAATCGGGATGTTGAGTTGGCTAGAAGCCTGGGCCGTGAAGACGATGAGGTGGACAGACTCTACGACCAGGTATTCAGGGAACTGCTGATCTTCATGATGGATGACCCCAAGACGATCAGCAGGGCGACCTATCTCCTCTGGGTTGCTCACAATCTGGAGCGAATCGCTGACCGAGCGCTCAACATCGGGGAGCGTGTAGTTTTTCTGGTGCGGGGAGAGACTGAGGAGCACAATGCCTAGAGAGAAAGTGGATGTCGATAAGGACGCGAGCCAGGCGACCACGAAGTTGGGCTGGCTGGAGCAGGAGCGTCAGCGCGACAAGGCCACGATCGAGCAATTACGGAGAGA
This sequence comes from uncultured Anaerolineales bacterium, assembly GCA_964351925.1. GTDB lineage: Bacteria > Chloroflexota > Anaerolineae > UBA7937 > B3-Chlor > JAUVXJ01. The sequence goes on from CAYGQI010000060.1 coordinate 1,052, forward strand.
ACAGCAACAGTACCAGGGTCAACTCGCCCATCTCGAGGAGGTCCTGGATGCGTTGAACGAGAGGCTCGCTCGGGTCAGCACGGACATGATGAGCTCGGATCGGCTCGACAAGATCCTCCAGCAATTCAAGGACGAGATGCTGTTGGAGTGGCGGAGGTCCGAACAGCGCGTCAGCGAGGGCAACGAGGCCAGAGACAGAAGAATCGTGGAAGAAAGGCAAGAGCGATTCTCGGCCGTCACACGGCTGGAGCAGCGAGTCGCTGAAGCCTTCAAGATCCAGGAAGCTATTCAGGCTCAGCGAGCCGAGCTTCAGCGCTTGGCAAAGTCGACCTCGGCTCTTCAGTTGCAGATCGATGAGGTACCCAAGGGGTTGAAGGCCCAAAACGAGAAGCTGCTGTCCTTGGGAGAGCGAGTGAAGAAGAGCGAGGCCAGCGTGGCCGAGGTCTCTAAGGCCAGAGAAGGAGAGGCATCCCGATCCGAGAGCCTTAGCGAGAGCATTAGACTGGTGCAGGCTCGTATGGACCGCGTAACTCAACAGATGACGGTTGTGGAGTCGTCCGCTGAGCAGCAGAGACAGGCGCAGACTCAACTTGCGGACGAGCTGCGCAAAGTGGATGACCGCGGGAAGAAGCAGATCTCTGGCTGGACAAGAGAGATGGCCATCTGGAGAAAAGAGGCGGAGGCTCTGCCGGAACGGATCGCCCGCTCGGACGAGCAGTCCAGGGAGGGCGAGAGGATGATCAGCGCCATGGACGCGCTGAGGATTCAGCTGGAGAAGGACAGGGAGTCGCTCCAACACATCGAACGCACCGCGGAGGAACGGCAGAGGCAACAACTTGAGGACTGGCGCAAAGAGAACGAGTTTCTCTGGTTGAGGAACGACGAGAGGTGGGCGCAACTGGCCGACGAGAACGCCAAGCGGGATGAATACATCGCGGTGCTGTGGGAGACACCGCTGACCTACCTGCGACGGGAGGTAGCAGAGTTGGGTAAGCTGATCAAGGGCCTGGAGAAGCGCCTCGCGCGGCCCAACAGGTAGCCGACATGGAGCAATCCATAAGAACCATCGGCACGGCGGGACACGTTGACCACGGCAAGTCTGCCCTCGTAAAGGCACTGACAGGCATCGATCCAGATCGGCTCAAGGAAGAGAAGGAGAGGGAGATGACCATCGATCTGGGCTTTGCGTGGTTGACCCTCCCTAGCGGTGCTGTGGTCAGCATCGTGGACGTGCCTGGACACGAGAGTTTCATCAAGAACATGCTGGCGGGCGTGGGGGGCATCGACGCTGCGCTCTTCATCGTCGCCGCCGATGAAGGCATAATGCCGCAGACCAGGGAGCATCTGGACATTCTCGACCTTCTGGAACTGGAATATGGAGTGGTCGCTGTCACCAAGGCCGACCTGGTGGATGACGAAGAGTGGCTGGAACTGGTGATGGAGGAAGTGAGGGAGTTGCTGCACAACACGGCACTCTCTGAGGCCCAGGTTGTTCCGGTCTCCGCGGTGACCGGCCAGGGATTACCTCAGCTGCTGGAGAGGTTAGATGAGCTCATGGAGCGGGTGCCCCCGAAACGAGACCTGGGAAAGCCGCGCCTTCCTGTGGACAGAGTGTTCGTGATGCCAGGGTTCGGTACGGTAGTCACCGGAACTCTGGTGGACGGTAGTCTGAAGGTTGGGCAGGAGCTAGAGGTCCTGCCCTCTGGCCTCAAGGCGAGAGTCCGCGGTCTGCAGACGCACAAGGAGAAACTGGAGACTACCGCTCCCGGTGGAAGGGTGGCCGTCAATCTGGGTGGGGTGAGCAGCGATCAACTACAGCGGGGCGATGTATTGGCTCTGCCCGGTCAACTGTTGAGCAGCAGCCTTGTGGATGCTCGCCTTCGCCTGCTAGCTGGCGCTCCCAGACGGCTCAAGCACAACGTGCAGGTTGAGTTCTATAGTGGTTCCGCACAGATCCCCGCTCATGTCCGGCTGCTCCATGACGACGTGGTGGAACCCGGCCAGGAGGGCTGGGTGCAGTTTCGGCTGGCCGGACCCATTGCGCTGGCGCGAGGCGATCACTTCATCATCCGTCAGCCCTCTCCCGGTCTGACCATTGGCGGAGGACTGGTGATCGATCCCGCCCCGCGGCGTCGTCATCGACGATTCCGGGCTGCAGTTGTTCAGCGATTGGAGGCCCTATCCCGCGGCAGCCCGGAGGACATCCTGCGGGAGGGACTGGAAGCCGGAGGTGCCAGACTGGCGGGCGAGTTACTGGTGGAGAGCGGCCTTCCTGAAACTGAGGGAAAGGAAGCCCTTGTCGGGCTAGTGAGCAGGTCAGAAGTGGTGGTGCTCGGTGTGGATGAGCCGCCCGGCAGGCAGATGGTATCCCAGGACGCCTATCTGATGTCTGCTGCCGGCTACCGGGAGCTATGGGGCCGTGTTGAGGCTGAGTTGGAGGAGTATCACCGGCGCCTTCCGCTGCGGTCGGGCATGCCACGGGAGGAGTTGAAGAGCAGACTGAACCTGCCCTCGAAGGCATTCAATGCAGTGCTGGCACATGCCAGTCGCCAGAACATGCTCGTGGAGGAAGGGTCAACCGTGCGGATGCCTCGTCACCGGATCAGATTCAGCGCCGAGCAGCAGTGCGGCATAGATCGACTGCTGGCTGCATTCGCCCAGAACCCCTACGCCACTCCGTCCGTGGCAGAGTGCGAGGCCGCTATCGGGCCGGAATTGCTGGCCGTGTTGGTGGAACAGGGCCGGCTGATACGTGTGAGTGACAGTGTGCTCTTCTCACGCGATACCTACGAGGAGATGGTGGCGCGGGTCGTGTCCCATATCCAGGCGGAGGGCAGCATCACCGTGGCGCAGGTCAGGGACCTGTTCCAGGCCAGCCGCAAGTACGCTCTGGCTCTAATGGAGCATCTGGACGAGCAACGGATCACCAAGAGGGTGGGTGACACCAGAGTGTTGCGTTGAGCGCGGATCATGCCGTTGAAGCTCGATGTGCTTGGCCAGCAGATAGAGCAAATGACGCGGGCAGCGGTCGCGGAAGACCGGAATGGTGCGCTGGAGCGAGCCCGCCAATTGATGGAATCGGTTGACCCGGCTGAACTGCGCGCCAAACTGGACGAGCGCACCGTACGGTTGCCCTGGCTGGTGGCCGACGTTGGTGATAGCTTGGCGGGCGCCTATGCCCCGGCCCCCTGTCCTGCCAATCACAGCGTTGTGGCCTCCGACGGCTCTTCTGTGGCCCCAGACAGGCATACCCCTGTCCGCTTCTATGTCATCAATACTGGATATGCTATTCTGACGTACGGAGAACGCCCCTCGGCCACGCTCGACTCCTCGCCAAACCTCTACTTCCGCGACGAAGACCTGTACCTGGATCCACATGTGCGTAGTGCTCCGGTGGAGGGAAGCCGTCTGAGCGCCAAGATGTGCCTGGCCGAAGTGGGAGCGCTGTGGGAGGGATGCCAACGCGTTCCGGGCGACCCCTTCGTGGCCCTGCGAGATGGGTCGCTCATAACCTGGGGCTTGCAGAGCGAAGATCCTGCCTTCGTGCAGCAGCAGTTTCTGGGGGAGTTCCTGGGCCATCTCGACAGGTTCCTGGAGCGAGGCATCCCGGTGCTCAGCTACATCAGCTACCCGGGGGCTCGTGATGTTGTCAATTCCCTGAGGGTCTGGCTCTGTCCACGAGAGACGGTAGACTGCGAGTATTGCCCCACGTCCGAATCTGCCCAGTTCTGCAGGACGTTGGCGGGAATCACGGACCGGGAGCTGTTCAGGTTTCTGTCAGAAGGCCAGCGCTCCGATGTGTTCGGGAGCAAGTCGGCCATCCTGGACCGGTACGCACTTCATCGCATCGAGTTCTTCTATATGAACGTGGGAGGCGAAGTGGTGCGTATGGAGGCGCCCCGGTGGGTCACGGGCGACAGTGAGATGCTGGGTCTGGCGCAGGCCTCGATCTTCGATCAGTGCCTCAGGAGCGGCATCTTCCCGCCGTACCCCCCTGCTTTGCAGGAGGCTCACGAGCAGGCTGTCATCTCCGCTGCGGACCGACGGGCGATCGAAGTCATGGTGGAGAGAGCGCTGGCGGAGAAGGGGTTCACGTACCTGGGGTCGGCCAAGGCTTCAAGCAAGAGAAGGCGCGCTGTATGAGAATAGGGGAGATCATCGAAAGCACGAGCGTCCAGTTCGTGTCCGAGAGCCTGGAGCTGAGACAACCACCGGCCCTGGGCAGCCTCCTGCGGGTCCGCATCTCTGACGACGGTGATCTGTACGGCGTGGTCTGCTATGGTGAGACCCGGAGCCTCGACCCCGGCAGGCGGGCCGTGCGCAGGAGCACCAGCGAGGTATATGACGATCAAGTGTATCGCGAGAACCCTCAGTTGGAGCACATTCTACGCACCGAATTCACCTGTCTGTCAGTGGGTGTGCTGGAGGCAGGAGGGATCCTGCAGGGCCTGCCTGCGCAGCCGCCACCGCTGCACTTCTCGGTGCACACCTGTAGCCCAGAGGAAACGACTCGCTTCACGGAGGATCTGTACTATTTCCGTCTGCTGCTCAGCGCGTCCCTGCCGGTTCCGGCCGAACAGCTTCTCGCAAACCACGTGAGGCGGGTCTACGGGGAGCGTGGCGGGGATGACAACTGGTTGCGGAGGGCAGCACAGGAGGTCGGCCATCTCCTTAAGCAGGATTACGACCGCTTGATGGCCGTCCTCTACGGCATCGATCAGGGGTCCTCGCCACGTGCAGGGGGAGTATCTACGAAATGATGCGCGAACGGCTGGGTCTGGTGACCGACGGCGCCTACAACACTGGTCTGACCGTGAGGCTGGATGCGCAGTGTTCGACCGAGGACTTGCGCGTCGGCGAACTGGTCGTCGTCGAGGGGCAGTCCCACCGCTACTTCGGTATGATCTCCGACATGCAACTCAGGGTCACCGATCCGCGCCTTCTGGCATCGCCTCCTCACGATGCGCCGCCTCTGGTGACCGAAGCTTTGGCGGGAACGGGGACCTATGCCACGCTGGAAGTCAAGCCCATGCTAATGTTGGACCTGAGTGTCGAGCCGGACGAGCAAAGGGGCCCGCAGCGCGTGCGCACCATACCCATGCACTTCTCAGCACTGTATAGGGCGAGTGAGATGGATTTCGCCACGGTGTTCGGCAAGGAAGGTGGCACGAACTTCGCCATCGGGACCCCAGTGCCTATGGAGATTCCCATCTGTCTACGGTTGGACAGGTTCGTGGAGCGCTCCAACGGCATCTTCGGGCAGTCTGGCACGGGCAAGAGCTTCTTGGCTCGGATCCTGCTGAGCGGCATCATTAAGACTCGCGCGGCAGCGAATCTGATCTTTGACATGCACAGCGAGTACGCCTTCGACAAGCAGACAGAGGATGGTGACTGGGTGAAGGGTCTGCGCGAGCTCTTCGGGTCTCAGATCTTGGTCTATTCCCTCGATGCGGACGCCGCTGCCCGGAGAAACGTAGACGTGACGCTCACCGTTGGGCTGAACCAGGTAGAAGCCGAGGACGTGATGCTCCTGGCCGACGAGTTGGACTTGACGGCTACCACCGCGGCTACCTCCGGACTGCTGGTGGACCAGTACGGAAAGGACTGGCTTCGCCAGATACTAGGCATGTCCGCCGATGACATCGCCGGCTTCTGCCAGTCCTCCGGGGCGCATCCTGAAGCCACCCGAGCGCTACAGAGGAAGCTGAAGGAGGTGCAGCGCAGGGGCTATCTCAAGGATGAAGTGCCTTTCTCCCTGATCGACGAAATGGTGACGGCTTTGGGCAGAGGCCGCAGTATCATCCTGGAGTTCGGCAGACATGATACGCCTCTGGACTACATGTTGGTGGCAAACATCGTCACCCGGCGCATCCGCAGACTATATCAGCAGAAGATCGACCGCTTCGAAGAGACCAAAGCCGAGGCTGACAGACCACTTCAACTTGTCATCACACTGGAAGAGGCGCACAAGTTCCTCAGTCCCGCCGTGGCCAGGCAGACCATCTTCGGCACCATTGCCAGGGAGATGCGCAAGTACAATGTGACCTTGATGGTGGTTGACCAGCGGCCCAGCGGCATCGACCCTGAGGTCATGTCTCAGCTAGGGACGCGCGTCACGGGCCTACTGGCCGAGGAAAGGGACATCGACGCCGTGTTCACGGGCATGAGTGGACGTTCTTTCCTGCGCGGGGCCTTGGCCGGTCTGGACACACGCCAACAGGTCCTGCTGATGGGGCACGCCGTACCCATGCCGGTCGTGGTACAGACGCGCCGCTATGACGAGGACTTCTACCGGGTGATGCAGGGGACCGGGGCCAGAAGAGACGGGCTGGAGGTGACGTCGGCCGACATCTGGGCTAGATGATCTGAGGCGGACTGCTGGCTCGTGACTTCCCCGGTGAGGATGAGCGCAGTTTGTGAATCGAGGATTCCACCTGCCTCGGGTATCGGTTCACAATCATCGCAGCCCTGGCGCGCACAATCGCGACGCACTCAGGCAGCGCGCCGAAGAGCAGTTGTTCGACGGGGCCTACCTCTGAAACTCCCAGGATCAACAGGCTCGACCGCTCCGCTCCCGCCAGGGTGCCCTCCAGGATGGTCGAAGCGGAGATGACGTTGGGTTCCAAGGGCCAAGCCAAGGTGGGCTGTGGTCGGGGAGAGTATCTGCATCACTGCTATTCGAGGTATTTTCCAAGCAGTGGAGCGAGCTCTCGCTTCACACGACCGGGTATACGATCTCTGGCTGTCTGGATGGCGACGGACAGTGCGCTCTCGCACCCACAGGCGCGGTCGGTGGGAACCAGGAGCACGGCCTCTTTGATGGTCTTCTTCGCCGTCTCTACGTTCTTGAGCACGGTCTGAACTACCATGTCTGCAGTGACGGGGGCTTCGGTCTCGTGCCAGACATCGTAGTCTGTAGACAGCGCGAGGCTGGCGTAGCATATCTCCGCCTCCCGCGCCAGCACGGCCTCCGGCATCGCCGTCATGCCGATGATATCCACACCCCAAGACCGGTGCATCTTCGACTCAGCTTTGGTCGAGAAGCGCGGTCCCTCGATGCACACGTAGGTGCCGCCCATGTGTACCTTGGCTCCGGTCTTCTTGGCGGCCTCGTACAGGACAGTGCTTAGCTGTGGGCAGAAAGGCTCGGCAAAGGAAACGTGGACCGCGAGCCCGTTGCCGAAGAAAGTGCTGGCGCGCCCTTTGGTGCGATCGATGATCTGGTCGGGTATCACTATGTCAGCGGGTGCAATCTCCTCCTTCATGCTCCCACAGGCATTGACTGCAATGATGCGCTCCACGCCCATCGACTTGAGGGCGTAGATATTGGCGCGTACGTTGACTTCGCCAGGGAGGATACGGTGACCACGGCCGTGGCGAGGCAAGAACGCCACACGTTTTCCCTCGAGGGTGCCCACCACTATGGGATCGCTGGGTTTGCCAAAGGGTGTGGAGATGTCGTGCTCTTCGATGTCTGTGAGACCCTCGATCTCGTACAGACCGCTGCCGCCAATGACACCTATTGTCGCCCCTGCCATGTTCGCTGACCTCTCTCTTGCCCAAGTCCTGTGCGCCAACCTTGCTGCTCCAGTGCGGCACCCAGGCTCTGGCAAGTCTAGCATAGGGCACTTGCCTTGTCAAACCTCAGAGGTCGATCCAGCTGACATTGCTGGTCCAGGGGCGTCGTGCTAGAATCTGGCACCAACAAGGGGGAGGCTACTGTGTCAAGGAACAAGGGTTTGGGCATTGCCGCACTGGCGGTTGGCCTGGTGTTACTGCTGGGGTCGGCGCTTGCCGACATCATGGGGGTTGGGGCCAATCCGCTGGTCTTTGGCTACAAACAGCTCGCTGGCAGTGTTGTGGGCGCGGTACTGGTCATCATTGGAGCATTGCTGTACTGGCGTGCCGGCAAGGGCAGCTGAGCGGGTAGCCTGCCGCGGGTCCGTTGTATTGAGGCGCCCGCCTGGCTCAGAACGATCCATGATTCATCTCCAAGACATCCTCGATGCCACTCAGAGCGTTGTGCTTGGGCGAGTCTTCGCCCAGGAGTTCACCGACTTCTGCTATGACTCCCGCATCGTGAGGGCGGGGGACCTCTTCCTGGCGGTCAAGACCGAGAAGGCTGACGGGCATGACTACATCGATGAGGCGTGTCGTGGCGGGGCCGCTGGTGTTCTCTGCGAGAGGGTGCGAGACCTGTCCCGGTATGGTGTGACCTGCGTACAGGTGCCCGGGACGCGGGAGGCCATCGCCGAGTGGGCGCGATACGTCCTCAGCAGATCGGGAGTCGAGGTAGTCGGGGTCACAGGCAGCACCGGCAAGACCAGCGCCAAGGAAGCCGTTGCTGCTGTCCTGGGTAGAGCATTCACAGTCTTCAAGAACTACGGGAACTACAATGGTCGCTATGGGATGCCTATCGCACTGGGGCGCCTGCTTCCGGAGCACCAGAAGGCGGTTCTGGAGATGGCCTGCGACA
>CAYGQI010000061.1:0-9448 GCA_964351925.1 uncultured Anaerolineales bacterium
GGTGTGAAGGGGCCGGGGAATTGAGAGTAGATGCGGTCTTCGAGCTGGTCCGGCTCCAGGTCTGGTTCTGACCTCAGGACCTGGCACACCGACTCTTCCACCCTGTCTCCCAGGGGCAGAGCAGGATACCCCTTTCCCGCCAGCCACCAGACTTGGGGCCCTTCTGGATCGTCGTGGTCCTCGGGGAGCAGCGCCAGCGCCCCTGCCTCCAGACCCTCCTCCAGCGCCGCTTCCAGCTGTTCGTGCAAGAAGTCGGCGGCCGAGATCTCCTCTTCCAGCAGCAGAGCCTGTCCCAGGAGGCCGTCGCGAGCCCACCTTTCGTAGACAACACTGTGGAGCCAGCTGAGGTGCAGGGCTTGGCCGCGCTCTCGGAGGAACTCCACGATGGCCCCCCCGGCCGCTTGCCGGAGGTGGGCGGCCAGGCTCTCAGGAGATGGTCCGCCCGGCTCCCGCGGGGCGCGGTCGTCTCTGCTGAAGGTGAGCCTATAGGCCCCGGCAACGCCCTGCATGGGATGTCGCGGGGGGCCAGTGTCCTGAGGCTGATACAGGATCCTGTCGAGTCTGAAGGCCGCACCCACCGCCGCCAGGATGAGGTTGGCGACGTGGGTCAGGTCAGCCCCTTCAAGGAGGAAGACCATCCTGCCTCGCGGTCTCAAGGGGCGGTGGAGGGTTCTCAGGGCTGCAGCCATGGTGCGCCGGTACCACGACCAACCCATGATCTTTCTGCTCAACAGAGGCTTCAGCAGGGAGGCCCTGTGTCTGCCCCAGAGCCACCCGCTCCACAAATACGACAGCGTCCAGAAAGGCCTGTAGTATGCTTGCGGTGCACCGATCACCAGACTTACGCTGGCTGGGGGCAGCATAGCGGTGACTTTGCGCAGCGGCTCATTGAGCACCAGCGCCTGCGCCTCTTCCCCCACTACCAGGCGTTCGATCCCGGAACTCAGGGTCACCTGAGCGGCTGGCGCGAGGCTGCGAAGGAGACGGTAGGCTTCCTCGAAGGCCTGCCACACGTTGCGTTCCACGAACCTGCTGGGCGGCTGAAGCCTCAGGGCTGTGGCTCTGGGGCAGGGGGCATCGGCCAGCTTGCTACAGGTGTCGAGGCACGACAGGAGGATGAGTTCGAGAGCGGTGTGCAGCAGGGAGCCGGCGAAGAGAGCCTCGATTTTCATGGAGAGGTCCGTGAGGGCGTACAGGTTTCGGGGGGTATAAAGCTGGAGGAGCTCCTCGGCCAGGCTGCGCTCTGCTTCGTGAGGCTGGGACAGCCTCTCCATGAGGTACCAGAAATGGACTCCCTGGCTCTCTATGCCGTCGAGTATCTGGAGGTCGGCGTCATCGACGGGTAGATGGCCCTCGTGGGCACAATGAGGGCAGCGGTACTGCTTCTCGAGGGGTCTGTTTTCCTCGCCATCCCACAGGAAGCGCTCCGCCACGACGGTACGGGAACACCGGCCGCAGGTGGTGGCGTACAGCCCGTTGATGTGGTCTCGCAGCGGCACTCCCCTCTTCAAGCTGTCGGCGAGGCGCATGGTGGCGCCATCTATCTCTTCGGGGGCTGGGAGCGTGAGCAGGCCCTGGATCAGAAGGGTGTTGATGGGATTGAAGTTGCAGGCGATGGCCTTCCTTCCCAGGCGGGCGGCTGCAAAGGGCAGGGTTGGCCTTTGGGCCGTAGGGTCGATGACGAGATCTCCGGGATTCGTGTAGCAGTTCAGGTACTGGCTGAGTACGTCCAGGGGCAGAGCATCCAGGTACCGCTGTAGAGGGATGGGTGCACAGGCCTCTCTGGCAGGTACGAAGTGCTCGATCTCGTACATGGTGGTCCTCTGGCAGGGAGTATACCACAGTTTGCAAAGAGAGGCCTGGTGTGGTATAATAGAACATAGGTTCTAAGAGCTTGCCTTTTGTTATGTTTTGTAGTAGACTGTGGTAATAGGGGAAAACCCAGAAGGAGCACGCATGGAGGAGAAAGGCGGTCGAGAGAAGGCCCTGGAGGTAACCCTCTTGCAGCTCAGAAAGCGGTATGGTGACGGGGCTGTCATGAAGCTGGGATCAGCCCCGGGCATGGATGTAGAGGTCATATCGACGGGCGCCATCGGCCTGGACATCGCGCTCGGCGTCGGCGGTATACCGAGAGGACGCGTGGCAGAGATATTTGGCCCAGAGGGGTCAGGGAAGACCACCCTGTGCCAGCACATCATCGCCGAAGCGCAGCGCGATGGGGGCATTGCAGCCTTCATAGACGTGGAGCATGTCCTCGATCCTACCTATGCTGCCAAGTGCGGCGTGGACATCGAAGAGTTGCTCATCTCGCAACCCGACACCGCGGAGCAGGCACTGGAGATCACGGAGGCTCTGGTGCGAAGCGGCGCGGTGGACGTGGTGGTTGTCGATTCGGTGGCGGCCCTGGTGCCTCGGGCCGAGATCGAAGGGGAGATGGGTGACCAACACGTGGCGCTGCAAGCACGACTGATGTCGCAGGCGCTCCGGAAGCTTACGGGGGCCATCAAGCGGTCCAAGACCGCCGTCATCTTCACCAATCAGTTGCGCATGAAGGTAGGTGTGTTGTTTGGAAACCCGGAGACGACTCCGGGGGGACGGGCCCTGAAGTTCTACTCCTCGGTGCGCCTTGATATCCGCAGGGTGCAGTCCATCAAGTCCGGAAACGAGGTTACCGGCAACCGGACCAAGGTCTGGGTGAAGAAGAACAAGGTGGCCCCTCCTTTCAAGACCGCGGAATTCGATATCATGTGGGATGAGGGTATCTCCCGAGCAGGCGACCTCATTGATGTGGCTGTGGACATGGGCCTAGTTGACAAGAAGGGGGCCTATTTCTCATACGGGGATGTGAGGTTGGGGCAGGGCCGAGAGAATGCGAAGGCCTTCCTCCGGGAGAACCCCGAGTTGGCACAAGAGCTCAGTGACAAGGTTCGCGCAGCAGCCGGCCTGGCAGCGGTGCCCTGGCCGGTGAAAGCACCTGCTGAAAGGAGCGGGAACGGAGAAACTCGCTCGGCGGCCGATTTGGCAGAGCCGTCGAGGGAGGCGGTGGAAGACTAGGGCATCGATACAAGGCACAGAGCCACAGGTGCGTACTAGCCAGTTCTCGTGATAGAGGGACGAAAGCTCCTTTCCCTCGGCGATGGATTTTGGACGAGGAAGAAGAGCAGTGGGCGGCGAGTTTCAAGCCCCTGAGATCTTTAGGGTACTGCAAGCGAGTCTACTGCAAGCAGAGGTTCTCTACCTTTTGCCATTGAGGTCGGGACCTGGGAACTCACCGCATCATCGAAGCGTGCGTGGAGAACTGGACCTTAAGGGATAGGCCGTCGGAGGGAAGGAACGGGCCTTGAGGACGTTCCGCCCTTGATCCTCAGATAGGCTGTGTGGATGGGTCTACCCCGGCTGTGGCTGTGCGCCATGGCCGTTTTTTGTATTGGTGGGCGAGAGGTGGCTGGCCAGATCACCGATATCAAGGCGCAGAAGAAGAACCGGGTCGGCATCTACCTTGACGGAGAGTACGGGTTCAGCCTCGGATTCCTGGTGGCAGCGCCACTGAGCCGAGGAGACACCCTCTCGGATCAGGAGGTAGAAGAACTCTTGACCAGGGACTCTGTGGAGACGGCGTACGACCGCACCTTGAAGTATCTGGCCTATCGTCCGCGGAGCGGCGCTGAGGTAGTACGGTACCTGAGCCAGAAGGGGGTTGCCGCGAAGATCAGTTACCTTGTTCTCGACCGCTTGCGGGGCGCCGGCTTAGTGGACGACAGCGCTTTTGCACAATTCTGGGTCGAGAATCGTGAGAGTTTCCGGCCTCAAGGACGACGACTGCTGCGACAGGAACTGCGTCAGAAGGGCATCAGCGAAGGACTGATAGATGAGGTGCTGTCGGGCGTTGAAGAGCACAGTAGCGCCTATGCAGCGGCAGTCCAGCGGGCGGTCAGGTATGCTCACCTCGAGGACGAGGCCTTTCGAGAGAAGATGTACGGCTATCTAAGACGGCGAGGATTCGACTATGAGGTCGTAGCGGAGACAACGGCGCGTCTCCTTACGGAGAGGTGCAAGGGGGGAGCCCGGGGAAGCTAGTGGTTCTTCCCTACAGAGCGCTGGAAAGGGGTGTAGCGGGAAATGGAGCTTCTTATCGGTATCTTGGGTTTGGCGGCGTGCGTTCTTGTCGGCTTTGCCCTGGGTTACGTGCTGAGGCAGTATGTGGGCTCGTCGAAAGTCAAGGGCGCCCAGGCAGAAGCGGACGGGATCGTGGCCGAGGCCGAGAGTAAGCGCAAGGAGATGCTACTGGAGGCCAAGGACGAGCGTCTGAATACGCTGCGTGAAGGTGAGCAGGAGCTACAGGAGAGACGCAGGAGCGTAAGGAATCAGGAAGAGCGTTTGCAGAAGCGGCAAGAGACCCTGGAGCGCCGCGTGGAGCCACTCGAGAAACGGGAGAGAAACATCACCAGTCAAGAGGCGAAGCTCAGGCAGAGAGAGGCGGAGCTCGACCAGTTGAAACGTATGCGCACTGAGGAGTTGCAGGCGGTGGCCTCCCTAACGCGGGAACAGGCGAAGGAGCTCCTCCTGAAGACGGTCGAAGAGGAAAGCCGCCAGGACATGGCCAGGGTGATCAGGGAAGTGGAGCAGGAGACCAAGGAGAAGGCGGACCGACAGGCGCGGAAGATCATCAGTGAAGCCATCCAGCGGTATGCGTCAGAGCAGGTGGCAGAGGTCAGCGTCTCCACCGTGGATCTGCCCAGCGATGAGCTGAAGGGGCGGATCATCGGACGTGGAGGACGGAACATCCGAGCTCTCGAAACCGCTGCCGGGGTAGACCTGATTGTGGACGACACGCCGGAGGCGGTGACCATCTCCAGCTTCGATCCGGTAAGGCGGGAGATCGCGCGACTGGCCCTGACCAAGCTGATCACGGATGGGCGCATCCATCCTGGCCGCATCGAGGAGGTGGTGGGCAAGGCGCGGCGAGAGGTTGAGGCCATCATGCAGGAGGCGGGAGAGAGGGCTGTGTTCGACGTCGGGGTGACCGGCGTGCACCCCGAGTTGGTCAAGTTGCTTGGCAGGTTGAAGTACAGGACGAGCTACGGGCAGAACCAGTTGGAGCATTCGCTGCAGACGGCTCACCTTGCGGGCATGATGGCGGCCGAGCTGGGGGCCAACGTTCAGCTGGCCAAGGAGGGAGGTCTGCTGCACGACATTGGCAAGGCGGTGGACCATGACGTGGAGGGTCCCCATGCTTTGATCGGTGCGGACCTCGCCAAGCGGTACGGAAAGTCGCCGGCTCTCATCAACACCGTCGCTGCCCATCACGGTGAGGAAGAGGCCCAAAGTGTGGAGGCGGTGCTGGTGTCCGCTGCCGACGCCATCTCTGGAGCGCGTCCCGGGGCACGGCGTGAGAATCTGGAGACCTACATCAAGCGCATCAAGGCCCTGGAGGAGGTGGCTAGCTCTTTCCAGGGTATCAGCGAATGCTATGCCATCCAGGCCGGCCGCGAGATAAGGATCGTGGTTAAGCCTGAGCAGATAGACGACCTGGGTCTCCTGCGGCTGTCGAAGGACGTGGCGCGCAAGGTGGAAGAGAATCTGCAGTATCCTGGACAGATCAAAGTCACCGTGATCCGTGAGACCAGAGCAGTAGACTTCGCCAAATAGTGGTGGTAGCCCAGAGCCATGGGAGCGGTTGACGACATCAAGGACAGAGTGGACGTGGTGGAGTTCATCTCCCAGTACGTCCCGTTGAAGAAGGCAGGGCGTAACTACAACGGGCTGTGTCCCTTTCACGCCGACACCACACCCTCCTTTGTAGTCTTTCCCGATGGGCAGCGCTGGTACTGCTTTGGAGCTTGTGGCACCGGTGGAGATGTCTTCACGTTCTTGATGAAGAAGGAGAATCTGGACTTCTCCGAGGCCCTGCGTATCCTGGCCCAGCGTGCGGGGGTTCAACTGGCCCCACGCAGGGAGGGGGAGAAGAAGGTAGACGAGCGTCGCAGTCTGCTTCGCGAGATCAACTCCTCCGCTGCCCAGTACTTCCATCATCTCCTCCTCCATTCGTCGCAGGCGCAGCCTGTGCGGGAGTATCTCCACCAGCGCCGGATGCTGGAGGAGACCTGGAGGAGCTTCCAGTTGGGGTACTCGTTGCCGGAATGGGAGGCTCTCCGTCAGCACCTCCTAGAGAAGGGATATGGGGAGGAGGGCATCTTCGAGGCGGGCCTCACCGTGGAGCGGGAGGGCGGGGGCTCCTACGATCGTTTCCGGGGGAGATTGATGTTCCCCATTCACGACGCCAAAGGAGGCGTGGTAGGCTTCGGTGGGCGCGCTCTGGACGACTCTGGGGCCAAGTACGTGAACACTCCGCAGACCCCCGTCTTCGACAAGGGTAGCATGCTGTATGGTATCCATTTGGCCAGGGATGCTGTCCGTGACGAGGGTACGGCCGTCATCGTCGAGGGGTACATGGACGTGCTCATGGCGCACCAGCATGGCTTCAAGAACGTGGTGGCTTCCATGGGAACGGCGCTGACCGAGAATCAGGTTCAGGCCTTGAGGCAGCTAACCAAGAGCTTCACGCTGGCCATGGATGCGGACGCCGCGGGGGAGCAGGCGAGCTTGAGAGGCCTGGAGGTGGTGAAGAAGCACTACGGTGTCGAACACCGCCAGAGTCCGGAGATTCGGGAGACTTACCGTCACATCTGGCTGAAGAGGTATGTGGACGCCAACATCAAAGTGATCACCATGCCGGAGGGTCTGGATCCTGATGACGTCATCAGGGCCGATCCGGAGCAGTGGTCGCGCTTGGTGGAAGGCGCGTTGCCGCTGATGGACTACTACTTCCAGGTGGCTGGCGCGAACAGGGACCTGGAGTCCGCCGAGGGTAAGTCCGGTCTTGTTCGTCAGTTGCTGCCCTTGATTGGGGAGATAGGGGATGGCATCGAGCGGGCGCACTATTTGCAGAAACTCGCTCGCTTGGTTAGAATGGACGAGAGGATCCTGGCGGCCGAGATGACTCGAGTGAGGACCCGAGGGGGCGCAGAGAGGCCTGCTGACGATGGCCGATTGTCGTCCCTCTTGCAGACCTCGCCCGTGCTGGAGAGCTACTGTCTGGGTTTGCTGCTGAGGGCGCCGGATATCGTGCGGAACGTCCAGGGTCTGGCCGCGGAAGACTTCCTCGCCATCGAGAACCGATCTATCTTCCTCGCCTTCCAGAACGCCCTCGAGGGGCAGGCAGCTTTCGACCTCGAGATATTCCGAGCGGGGTTGGACCCGGTGCTCGGCGAACACCTGGACGCGATGCTGGAGGGCGCGGGAAGAGTGCCCACGTTGCCTGAGCAGGAGGTGCTGGGGGAGATACGGCGCTCCGTGTCCAGGTTGTGGGAGCGCAACGACCGGAGGGAGATGGTGGAGTTGGAGGGCCTCTTGCGCGACTCTCAGCAAAGCGGGCCGGAAGAAGCTGCGTTGATGGAGCGGGTGGACAGCCTGAGGCGGAGGATTGGGGAGCGCCAAAGGGAGTGGCACGGGAAGGGTGAGTGACCCAAAATGGGCGTGACTTGGCTTCTCTCCGTACTGGTGCGATTGCTGGTTGCGGGGCTGGGAGTTGGCGATGACTGAGCTCCCCGCTGCGGGTTGGGCATGATGAGAGAAGTCCCAGAGACGGGAGTCGAAGAGGATACAGTGGAGGATCTGCCGGAGTCCGGCGAGGAACCGATGGCCGGTGTGGGCGATGGGCCCACGCAGATGTCCCTAGATGATGGCTCCGTGGACGGAGATGAAGAGGTCGATTCGTCCGTCGATTCTCGCCTGGAGCTGGACGGGGCCGAGCCGAGCGACCCGGTGCGCATGTACCTGCGGGAGATCGGCCACGTGTCGCTGCTGTCGCCAGCCGATGAGAAATGGCACAGCATGAAGATGATGGCTCCTCGATGCCTGGAGGAACTGCGGGAGCAGGCAGCAGGAGATAGCCTGGAAGAGGGGTGGCTGGGTATCGTCCTCAGGTTGTTGGAGCAGATGGGGGTGAACTGGAAGGACATCAGAGGACTGTGTGATCACCTGAAGGTTCCTGCTCTCGACCTGCGGCAACTCGTCCAGGAGATAGATACAATCTCGCACCCCGTCGTCCAGGCGACAGACGGGTCTTATCTTGCCTTCTATCTGAGCAGCATCGGGGAGGAGGACCTCGGCGAAACGGACGAACTGGCACTGGTGCTCGAGTCATCGGATGTAGAGGGTGAGAGTATCGAGCAAGAGCAGCTGGAGACGGAATGGGACCTGCTGACCAAGAAGATCCACGACCTGTGTCTGGATCTCTATCTGCTGCCCAGTTGCTTGACTGACGCGATGGTGCGCCACCTGCGCGCGAACGACAGGTTGCCGGGGGCGAGGAAATACCGGCCTTTGGCGGAGAAGAGCGAGAGCGAGGCTTTCGACAGGTTCAGGGCTGTGGATGAGTTGGCCACCTTTTCCCGGAAGGTGCTAGTTGTGGCCAACCTACGGCTGGTGGTGAGCGTAGCCAAGCAGTACGTTGGAAGGGGGATCTCCTTTCTGGACGTGATCCAGGAGGGCAATATCGGGCTGCTGCGGGCCGTGGAGAAGTTCGACTATCGAAGGGGCTTCAAGTTCAGTACCTACGCCACCTGGTGGATCAGGCAAGGTATCGGACGGGCCATCGCGGACCAGGGTCGCACCATACGTATCCCCATCCACGTGGTGGAGGACATCAACAGGGTGCTTCGTATCTCGCGCCGGCTCACCCAAGAGTTCGGTCGAGAACCTTCTGCGGACGAGATAGCGCTGGACATGGAAGACCTTCTGTCTGACGAAGACAAGGGGGATATAGAACGGGCACAGAGCATCGGTGAGCCTCTAGACCCGGTGCTGCAACGAAGGTGGAGGAAGGCAGCGGCCAAGGTGAGACGGATCATCCGCATTTCCGAGGAACCGATGTCTCTGGAGATGCCCATAGGCACGGGAGAGGACAGCTCGCTGGCGGACTTCATAGAGGACGAGTCCATCCCCGGCCCCATAGATACGGCGTCGCGGGAGTTGCTGCGGGAGCAGATGCGCGATCTTCTGGACTCCCTGAGTCCCAGGGAACGCGAGGTCCTGGAGCTTCGGTTCGGTCTCGACGACGGCCAGGCCAGGACTCTGGAGGAGGTGGGAAGGATCGTCGGCGTGACCAGGGAACGGGTGCGCCAGATAGAGGCCAAGGCTCTGAGGAAGCTTCGGCACCCCAAGTCGAGTCGCAAGCTGAGGGACTACCTGGCTTGAGTTGTCTAGTGTCGAGTTGTGGGGTATAATTGATTGGATGCCGTTCCTCGGTAGCTCAATCGGTAGAGCAGCCGGCTGTTAACCGGCTGGTTGTAGGTTCGAGTCCTGCCCGAGGAGCCTATCAGGGGCGCAAGTCAGAGGTGTTGATGCTCCCCGCCAGTGAACCCGCATGTGAGCAGCATGCGGGTTT